>JALHTS010000714.1 GCA_022865965.1 Ignavibacteriaceae bacterium | reverse complement strand
ATGAATAAAAGTGTTAAAATGAAAATTATTAAATTAAATCTAATGAGCATTTTTGCATCTCCTCTTGTTAAACAACATTAAAAATTGAAAAGCTAATATAAGGCTTTAAAATGGGGAAAATCAATGGAATTTTAATCAAACTATCAATCCATTAAAAACTGGGGGATGTTATTTATTTACTTTATAAGGATTATTTTATGGCTTTTTTGGTTAAACTCGGAGGTCATTCTTATCAAATAAACACCACTGGCTAATTCAGATCCATTAAGTTCTAATTCCTGAATTCCCTCATTTACAAAACCATTAAATAAGATTTTTATTTCCCGACCTAGAATATCGTGAAGTGTAATTTTAACGTCTTCACTTTTAGGGACAGAAAAAACCACTGTTGTATTTGGGTTAAATGGATTAGGATAGTTTGATAATAGATAAAATTTTTCTGGATTATTTTTTTCATCACCTCTTGTAATAAGGATATTTATAGCGTCTAAAGCATTAACTATCCCCCAACCATTAAGATTATCCGGATTATTACTTTGTGATGCTGTTAATCTTAGTATCTCTAAAACCTCCATTGGTACTAAATCTGGCTTAACCTCTAAAATCAACGCACATACTCCTGCTGCTAAAGGACAACTGAATGATGTACCATTATCATAACTATAGTCTGTTGTACTATACGCAGAAGCCATATAAACTGATGATCCCATTGCCATTAAATCAGGTTTAGTCCTTCCATCAACGGTTGGACCAACCGAACTAAATAAAGAACGTGTACCGCTTGAAGTTACTGCTCCGATTGTAAAAACACTATCACCATCTGCGGGCGCATTTAAAGTGTTATGAGAAGTATTTAAGCCAGAATTACCTGCAGAATTTACTACTACAATACCTTTACCGGCGGCAAGATCAGAAGCAATTGTTATTCTTGCAGTGTTTCCATCCATATCTTCCCAGGTATAACTTGTATAAGGAGAATCAAATGTTAAATAACCAAGTGAAGTAGAGGTTACGTCGACACCAATACTATCTGCCCATTCTAACGCAGCAATCCAGTTATCTTCTTCTAACGGAGTTTCAGTACCAGGATCATTTTCGGTTCTCGCAAGAATGTAATCAGAACTGAAAGCAGGACCGATTAATTGACCTTCTTTAAATCCACCAATAGTTGAAAGTGTTCCTGTTCCGTGGGAGTGACCGCTGACATCGGGATCGTTTTCAACAAAATCCCACATTGCAATAATATTCATAGAGCTAAATGCTTCATGAGAAAGGTTGCTGAAACCAGCATCCATTAAACAAATAGTAATACCTTGTCCTGTATATCCCAAGTCGTGAACTGCCGGAACGTTGATCTGATTTATTTGCGTAAAGGAAGGTCCGTAATTAAGTGAATGAATTCTATTGGGTTCACTACTTTTAATTAGTTCAGGTTTAAGTTCAAGTTCAATAAGCTCAACATCATCTTTTCTGGTTGAAAATTTTTCAACAATATCAATCTTTTTAACAAATGGGAGAACGGAGATTTCATTGATTTGATTTGTATTTGCGAATCCGCTTACAGCATTAAACCATTTTGATCTGTGTTTGAAAATAAATCCCGCAGAAAGTAATTGATCAATGTAATCTTCATTCACCGGTAAATCTAAAAAATCTATGGCTTTATTTTTAGCAAGAACTTTAGATCTTCTTTTGAGTGATTTTTCTGAAACAACCGATTCAGGATTTGAATAGAATTTCTGTAAATCGTTTCCCTTATCAGTAAAATAAATCCAAACCAGATGTGGTTCTGAAGATACTTCTGTTTGAATTTTAGCTTTTAGTCTATTTGATACTTTATCAATTTGACTATTAGCAAAAGTTGGAAGCATTAAGAACACCAAAAATGTAAATAAGAATTTCCTCATATGTTCTTTAATTTATTTAACTCTGGTTCCGTTTTTAACTTTTTCAGATACATTTAAAATTTGCAAACCTCCGTCTTCAGTTTCAACAGCTAAAATCATACCTTTAGATTCCAGACTCATTAATTTCGCTGGCTGAAGATTCGCTACTATTACTACTTTTTTGCCAACAAGGTCTTCAGGTTCATAACTTTCTGCGATTCCAGCTATCACCTGTCTTTCTTCGTTATCTAATTTTACTTTTAACCGAAGTAACTTCTTACTCTTCTTAACCTTTTCAGCTTCTATTACTTCAGCAACGTTAAGCTGGATTTTCATAAAATCATCATAAGATATTAATTCAGTCTTTTCTTTTTCTAATTCAGATTTCGGAAGTTTATTTATCTGGGCTTCTATTTTTTCATCTTCAATTTTTGGAAAAAGAATTTCTGTTTTTTTCAATTGATGTCCTTCTTTCAATTGCGGTTTACCGCTTTCTTTCCATTCAACAGGTTTTGCATTTAGCATTTTAAAAAGTTTTTCCGTTGAAAACGGAAGAACAGGCGAAAACAGTTCTGCCAAAGTATAAATTGCTTGAAGACATATATTCAAAGTTGTTCCGCATTTTTCTTTATCCGATTTAACTGTTTTCCATGGTTCAGTATCATTGAAGTATTTGTTTCCATCTCGGGCAAGATTCATTATCTCATTTACGCCATCACGGATTTTATATTTTTCAAAAAGATCGGAGATTCTCTTTGGATATTCTGAAATTTCTTTAAGCATATCTTCATCAATCTTTTCCAACTTACCGAGCATAGGAACTTTTCCATCAAAATGTTTAAACACAAAAGTAAAAGTTCGGTTGATGAAGTTGCCCAGAATATCTGCAAGCTCGCTGTTATTTCTTAATTGAAATTCTTTCCAATAAAAATCCGTATCGCGTGTCTCAGGAAGATTAGCAGCAAGAGTATAACGTAATAAATCCGGGGCAAAGAGATCGAGAAATTCGTCAACATCAATTCCCCAACCACGACTTTTTGAAAATTTCTTTCCTTCAAAATTTAAAAACTCATTTGCCGGAACATTTTGTGGAAGGCAATATTGTTCTTTTCCACTTTCATTCCACGCCATTAAAATTGCAGGGAAAATTATAGTGTGAAATACAATATTATCTTTTCCAATAAAAGCGATGTACTTTGTTTTGGGATCCTGCCAATATTTTTTCCAAAATTCCGGTTGATTTTTTTGTTGCGATAATTCTTTTGTAGATGATATGTAACCAAGAACTGCTTCGAACCAAACATAAATTACTTTGCCTGCAGCACTGTCAACAGGAACTTTTATTCCCCAATCAAGGTCACGAGTGATTGCCCGCTCTTTTAAACCATCTTTAAACCAGCCCCTGCAGTATTGAAGCACATTATCTTTCCATCCATACTTATTATTCATTTCATCAACATACTTTTCTAAAGCAGGCTGATATTTCCCAAGCGGAAAATAGAAATGCGTGGTTTCTTTTAAAGTTGGTGCTCCACCCGAAATTTTACTTTTTGGATTTTTCAACTCCGATGGGTCATACAATGCACCGCAGTTTTCACATTCATCACTTCGCGCCTCTTCGTTTCCGCATTTTGGACAGGTTCCTTCGACATATCTGTCCGGTAAGAACATATTAGCTTTTTCATCATAAAACTGAAATGATTTTTTCTCAACTAGTAAACCACGATTATAAAACTCAAGGAAAAATTCTTTAGCTGTTTCGTGATGAATAGGAAGACTTGTGCGTGAATAATTATCGAAACTCATTCCAAACCGTTCAAACGCTTTTTTATTTGCTTCGTGGTAACGATCTATAATTACCTGCGGTGAAACTTTTTCTTTATCCGCACTTATCGTAATAGGAACACCGTGCTCATCTGAACCGCAAATATAAATTACATCATCGTCGTTTAGTCTTTTGTAGCGTACATAAATATCTGCAGGAAGATACGCGCCACTAAGATGACCGAGATGAATTGGTCCGTTTGCATAAGGCAATGCCGAGGTAACGAGAATTTTTTCTTTAGCCAAGATTGATTATCCGTATTATTGTTTTACAGAATTTGATGTTAAAATATAAGGAAAAATGCATTCTATTTTATTTTGTCGTTATGCCCTAATTAGGATAGCCCCACTGGAGTTTAGTACACTAGACTTTTATGAAGGCTTAACAAAAAATCCTTCAAAATCGTCATAATATTTACTCACAGAATAATTGATTATGTATTTACATGATTCAAAAAATTTTTCTGGGATCCTTAACATCTTTGGAAGATTCTTCAAGTCAATCTCTTTAATAATAAATGAAACTTGGTGAGCAGCTTTGTTTCTTAAATTTCGAAATACTTCGAATTGGATGAACAACTTATCTGGAATTACTTCTTTTTCATTCAATAAAACAAGCTTTAATGAATATGAGTAAATTTGCTTGTTAGATAAAATTAATTTTTTATTTTTCAGTCTTTTTAATATTAAAATATCAACTAGCATTTCTAATAATGAATTTGTGATTAACACTAATATTCTAGGATTGTGGCGCTGGTTTTCAAGCTCATTGAAGAATTCATCGGTATCGATTTTGATAGTTTTACTCATATTTTATCCATTAAATTAGTGTTTCGAATTGTACTATAAAATTTCCAATAACTTAACATTCAAATACAAAACTTCTTTACCAACTTTTTTACTTCTCAGTATTCCTGTTTTTCCAATTGCCTTTAAATATTCAGCGGCGGTTTGACGTTTTGCAATTCCAACATTTACAACAAACTCAACCTTACAATATGGATTTGTAAATAGTAGTTCAATCAATTCTTTTGAGTACACTTTTGAAGGAAGTTTTAATTTCATTTCTTCAAGAGTTTTATCAAAAAGATTTTTTATCTCTTTAATTTTTT
>JALHTS010000115.1 GCA_022865965.1 Ignavibacteriaceae bacterium | reverse complement strand
GTATAAAACCAACCGCGTGTCTGATCAATTCCTTCGCAAATAAAATCTGATGGAAAGAATTTTTTCTCGAACAATTCTTTATTCTCAAATGGATAATGAAACTGTGCGAAAGGCATTGAACCGGAATCAAACCAAGCATCAATAAGTTCTGGTGTTCTTTTAAATATCTTTCCTTTCTTCTCAAACAAAACTTTATCAACAAAAGGTTTGTGAAGATCAATGTCTTTTATTTCAGAGAGTGGAATTCTTTTTCCATTCTCTTCGATAAATCCTTGTTTAAGTTCTTCAATACTTCCAATTGCAAACACATCACCATCATCATTAACCCAGATTGGAAGCGGAGTAGCCCAGAAACGGTCTCGTGATAAAGCCCAATCCTTATTTTCATCAAGCCAATTTCCGAATCTGCCTGTACCCACTTCCGGCGGCTGCCAGTTGATGGTTTTATTCAGCTCAACCATTCGTTTTGCAATTTGAGTCGTTCTTATGAACCAGGATTCGCGCGCATAATAAATTACAGGAACATCCGTATTGCGCCAGCTAAAGGGATAAGAGTGAGTGATAGTTTCCTTTTTGAAAAGCTTACCTTCCTGTTTCATTTTTCTGATAATACCTTCATCAGAATCTTTAACAAATTGTCCGGCAAAATCAGTTACTTCATCCGTAAAAATTCCGCCGCGTGTTACCGGTTGAAGCATTGGGAGATTATACTTTTTGGAAATCTCATAGTCATCGGCACCAAAAGCAGGAGCGATATGAACTATTCCTGAACCATCTTTAGTGCTTACAAAATCACCTTCAATAACATAGAATGCTTTTTTATCAACTTCGCAATAATTAAAAAGCTGTTCGTATTCTGTTCCGGCTAATGCATTTCCTTTCATCTCTTCAAGAATCTCATAATCTTTATCAATAATGGAGAGACGATCTTTAGCAAGAATCATTTTTATGTCATCAACTTTTATCTTCACATAATCAATATCTGAACCAACGGCTAAAGCAACGTTTGAAATCAGTGTCCAGGGAGTTGTTGTCCAAACAAGTATATGAGTATCAGAATCAACAATTTTGAATAAAACATAAACAGATGGATCCTTTGTTTCCCTATATCCAAGTGCAAGTTCGTGAGAAGATAAAACTGTTTCGGATTTGGGATCCTGAGGAACGATTTTATAATCTTTGTAAATAAGTCCTTTGTCGAACAAAGTTTTGAGTGCCCACCAAACAGATTCGATATAATCATTAGTAAGAGTTACATAAGCTGAATCGAGATTAATCCAGTAACCCATTCGGGTTGTCATTTTCTCCCAGAGATCAAGATAAGTAAAAACAGACTTGCGGCAAGCTTCGTTATACTTTTCAATTCCGTATTCAATAACCTCACTTTTATGCTTGATACCAAGCGATTTTTCAACTTCAATTTCTACAGGAAGTCCGTGTGTATCCCAACCGGCTTTTCTTTCTACTCTGTAACCTTGCAATGTTTTGTAACGGCATACAAGATCTTTAAGTGTTCGAGCCATTACGTGATGGATGCCGGGTTTTCCGTTTGCAGTCGGCGGGCCTTCATAAAAGGTAAAGGATTTACTCTCATCTCTTGACGAGATGCTTTTTTCAAAAACTTTATTCTCTTCCCAGAACTTTAGTATTTTTTCTTCTAATTTCGGGTAACCGATTTTTTCGGAATTCTGTTTGAACATTTAATTCTGACTAATCTTTAAATAATATTTTATAACTCTTCGTACTTTTTGATTAATTCTTTTTCTGCCTGAATGAATTCTTGCAATTCTTTTTCAATTCTTTCTTTTTTCAATATCATATTTTTTGATTTAACTTCAGCTTCCAACAATATTTCTTTTGCCTTCAGTTGTGCTTCTTTCAATTCAAGTTCAGATTCTTTATTCCGATCATATCTTATTTCTTCAAGTATCTTTATTTTCTCACGAAGGAGAACAACCTCACGTTCTTCACCAAGTACTTGCTGAATAGCCATTCCGAAAAATCCCATTGCGCCAAGAGTAATATTTCTTAAACTGTAAAGAATAATATTTTCAAACACCAGTTCGCTCGAAGAAAAATACTCGCTGAAGAATGTTATCATAAAAACACCTAGAATCGTAACACCTATCGTTGTTGCAAAAACAACTTTACCGCCGTGCTGCCAGCCAAGAGTTCTGTTTATAAACCATCCGCAGGCAAAGCACATTATTGAAAGTACAAACCAGACAGCAAAACTATTTTCGCCAAATACAAACAGATCAGTGCCTAAAAAATTGGATGCAAAAATAAGTACACCAAGTAGCAATACAGCACTGTAATTTGCTAATTTTTTATTAAGTGCCGGCATTATAACCTCTTTATTACTTCTTTCATTATTAAAGTCATTTTGGGCTCTGCTTTCATAGCAGCAGCAATGATCTCATTTACATCAACAGGTTTAAGATTATCAGGAAAACATTCATCGGTAACTATGCTGATTCCCAAAACTTTCATTCCCATATGATTGGCAACGATGTTTTCAGGAATTGTTGACATACCTACTACATCAGCGCCAATTTGAAGCAGGAACCTATACTCTGCTTTTGTTTCCAGATTTGGTCCCGGCACGGCAACATAAACACCTTTGTGAACTTTAATTTGATTTTCCAATGCAACTTTTTCTGCAATATCAATTAGTTCAAGATTATAAGGTTCACTCATATCGGGAAATCTCGGACCAAGTTCATCTTCGTTTTTACCGATTAAGGGATTGTCGCCTATAAAATTTATATGATCAACCATCAGCATTAAATCGCCTTTGCGATAATCGGGATTCATTCCGCCGCAAGCATTCGAAACAAGTAGAGTTTTAACACCAAGTCCGCCTTTGGCTGACATTACACGAACAGGATAAGTGATTTGCTGCATCGTATAACCTTCGTAGAAATGAAATCTTCCCTGCATTGCCACAACTTTTTTCCCGTTGATCTTTCCAAAAATCAATCTACCCTGATGAGACTCTACAGTTGATAATGGAAAGTGCGGCAGATCAGCATAATCTATTTCGTGCTCAATTTCAATTTCTTTTACAAGTCCACCCAATCCTGTTCCAAGTATAATTCCAACAGGATAATCATCTTCTGTTTTTTCATGAATGACGGATAATGTTTCTTTTATTTTTTCCAGAAGCGTACTCATGTTGTTTACAGTATTTTATCTACAATATCATCAAGATCAATATCAAGCTTCTGGGGAGCTGCCTGCTTCTTCGTAAGGACTTTTTCATCGCCTGCCTGCTCAACTTTAACTTCAAGAAGATGAGCTTGTGAATTAATAATTGCTTTGAGTTTTGAAACTATCAAATCTCTTTCTTCTCTTAAATTAATAACAGCACTGCGGATTTCATTTGCACTTTCCCTTGCTTTCTCAACAATTTGCGCCGCTTTAAGTTCTGCTTCTTTTATCATAAGATTTGATTGCTTTTTAGTTGATTCAATTGCTTTGGTAGATGACTCCTGCGCTTTTAGCAAAGTGTCCTGAAGATTTTTCTCAATCTTTTGAAACTCAGTTAATTTTTCATTCAGAGTTTCAACAACCACATTAAGCTCTTCATTTTCATTAAGAAGTTCATCAATATCATCAGCAAGCTTTTCAAGGAATGCCTGGACTTCTTCGGGATCGTACCCGCGCATTTTTTTTGAAAATTCCTGACGCTTAATGCTTACAGGGGAAATTTTCATATCTCCCTCCAATCTTTTGAATAATTTCTTTCTCCAAAAATAGCCGAGCCAATTCTTAACATTGTTGCGCCTTCTTCAACAGCAATTTCGTAGTCGTTTGTCATTCCCATTGACAGCTCGGTTAAATTGAATCCGTTTTTATTTAATATTTCCTTCATAACTCTTAATGACGAAAAACAATTTCGTATAGTTTTTTCATTCTCGGTAAAAGGAGCCATTGTCATTAAACCGATAAGATTAATATTTTCTTTTTTAAAACAATACTCGGTTAATTTTAAAACATCTTCTTCGGTTATTAAACCGGACTTACTTTCTTCTGAAGAAGTATTCACTTCCAATAAAATCTTTTGAACTTTGTTAAGTTTTGCCGCTCTTAAATTTATTTCATCAGCAAGTTCATAAGAATCAACAGAATGAATAAACTCCGCAGCTTTAACCGCATACTTAACTTTGTTTTTTTGCAAAGTTCCGATAAAATGCCAGGTAACTTTATTTGCAAGTTTTTCAAACTTAAGGTTCAATTCCTGAGCTTTGTTCTCACCAAAATCTGTTAGTCCTGCAGAAACGGCTTCCTCAATTGTATCAACCCCAAAATACTTAGTTACTGCAATTAGCCTTACTTCATCGGGACTTCTACTTAACTTATCACATCGAATTGCAATATTATTGCGAATTCGGGCTAAATTTTCCGCAATCATAATAAAAATTAAGGTTGTGAATTTATCCGTTTTAGCTTAAAAAAACAACGAAACTTAAATGTTTTTAAACTTAGATGAAAG
>JALHTS010000713.1 GCA_022865965.1 Ignavibacteriaceae bacterium | reverse complement strand
TGCATTGAATTATAAAATCACTCCTTCTGTTGCTGTTTATACTTCCTACGGATTAAGCTTCGATTCACCAGCTGGTAATGAACTTGAAAATTATCCTATTAGTTCTAATACTAGTAAATTATTAAATCCTGATTTGGAGCCGCAGGAATCAAAAAACTTTGAATTGGGTATAAAAGGTAATTTGATTTATCCGGATAGAGTTTTCTTCAGAAACGTTTTCTTTGAAGCTACATTTTTTAACAGTGTAATTGATAATGAAATAGTGCCCTTCGAAGTATTCAGTGATGTGTTCTTTAGAAACTCTGCACAAACTCTCAGAAAAGGCATAGAATTCGGGACAAATCTGGAACTATTAAGAGGACTACGATTCGCTATATCATATACTTTTTCCGATTTCTCTTATGAAAAATATATTACTGAAACTATTGATATAGTCGATGGACAAATAGTGACCGATGAAAAAGATTTTTCCGAAAATATTGTACCTAGTATTCCAAAGCACAATCTACTTATCTCTTTATCATACGAAAAAAATATTTTTGAAAATCTGACAGGATTCGGAAAGGTGAGCTATCAGAACGTAAGCGAAATGTATGTTGATGATCAGAACTCTGATAAAACGGATTCCTATCAACTTTTAAATACTACTCTTGGAATTGACTTACAATTAAAAAGATTTAATATAAGGTTATCGGGTGGGATAAATAATTTATTTGATACGAAATATGTCGGCTTTATAAATATCAATTCTACTTCATTAAGATTTTATGAAGCCGGTGAACCCAGAAATTTCTTTGCAAGTTTGAATTTAGGTTACACTTTTTAAATTATTATATTCTATTACTAGAACATTTGAAGCTTTGAATAAAAAATCAATTCAAATATTATTTATTATTTTGATATCAACTGTTTTTACGGAACTTATTGCTCAATCTGCTCCGGAATTTCAGAATCCTACTGATCTAATTATTGGAAAAAATTTTAGAATTTACCCAAGTCAGGTTAGCCAATCGGAAACTTTTATTGTTAACCATCCAACTAATCCAAACATACTGTTTGCATCAGCATATACATTCGTACCATATCCGTTTTTTATAAGTGAAGGTATTTATGTTTCAACAGACTCCGGGGAAAATTGGTACGGAAGCGATACTTGCAGTGGTTTGCCTATACAATTTCATGGTGGAGAACCGGCAATTTCAATTGATAAAAACGGAACTTTCTTACTAAACAGACTTGGGAGGCAGCCAACTTTTATTGGTCTTTATTCTCATTATTCCACAGATAACGGAATAACGTGGAGTAGTCAATTAACCATCTCGACAGATGAGCTTGAAAAACACTCTATCGCGAGTGATGTGTTTAGCGTAAGTGATTATTATGGAAGAAGTTATGCAGTTTACACAATGTTAACTCCACCATATAATGTTAAAATGACTTATACAGATAATGGTGGTCAAAACTGGATTCCAACATTTGCAATAAATAATCCACCAATCAGATGTTTTGGTACGGACATAGATGTGAACCATAATGGTGAAGTGTTGGTCTGCTGGGCTGT
>JALHTS010000114.1 GCA_022865965.1 Ignavibacteriaceae bacterium | reverse complement strand
TGTGTTACTTGGATTAGTTATGGCTTGTCGTTTAGCAGGTTGACCAACCAATCTTTCACCTGATTTTGTAAATGCAACTACAGACGGAGTAGTTCTTCCGCCCTCAGAATTCGGAATAACAACCGGCTCGTTACCTTCCATAACAGCAACGCACGAATTAGTAGTTCCTAAATCTATTCCTATAATTTTTCCCATTATATTTGTCTCCTATATTTTATTAACTGATTCCTTGAAGCAATGAAGGTGCCACAAGTTGTGAAATGATATAACTTGTTTAATAATAGTAGCTTATGGAATTTATTGAATGTTTCAATTGAGATAACTGAAATTTCGAAGCAAGTCATTATGTCATAATACTTATAACTTTTGACAATCTTAATGACAATTTTTCGATTTCTGTCTATATTTACTTTATAATAAAAAGAGGTTTTTCGTGTTCAATATCGAAGTTTTTGATCTTAAACTTAATACAGATTTTATCGGTAGAAATTTTGTTTATGCAGAAGAAGTAAGTTCAACAAATTCTTTTTTACTTGATAAAAATTCCAACTATAACCAGAGTGGAACGGTGGTTTTAGCTGAGAAGCAATTAGTCGGAAGAGGAAGAATGGATAGAGTCTGGTACAGTCAGAAAGATCAAAATCTTACTTTCTCAATTCTGTTAAAGGGAAATAAAAAATTTAGTCAAAAAATAAATCTCATAAACTTTGCAGCTACTTTAGCTATTGCAATTTCAATTGAAAATCTTTATCAGCTTCGTACAGAACTTAAATGGCCAAATGATGTTCTTCTATCCGGCAAAAAGGTTTCCGGAATTTTAATTGAATCAACTTCCAGCGGAAGTAAAATTGAGCATATTGTAATTGGCATTGGAATCAATGTTAACCAGACAATCTTCCAGGGAAAGTTTAACATCACACCAACTTCAATCAGAAATGAAATAAATGATATGGTTGACAGAGAAAGATTTCTTGCCGAAGTGCTAAACAATTTTGAGGAATTTTTAAATAAAGCAATTGAAAACGGAAATCTTATTTTGAGAGAATGGCGTGAAAGATGTAAAATGATTGGAGAACGAATTACTGTTACAGATGGGAAAAATATTCAGTACGGAATTTTTGAAGATATAGATGAATCCGGTTTTCTGTTACTAAAATCAAAAGATAAAATGCAGAAGATACATTTTGGTGATGTTAGTATTGTGTAAATCTTTTATTAATTAACACAGTTAAGAAATGTTCTGATAGTATTCTATAAGTGAGCAATGATCACACCAGCAAATCCAATATTCTGATAATATTATTTCTTAATTCTTTTCTGTGAGAAATCACATCAACAAAACCATGCTCAAGCAAAAACTCGGAAGTCTGAAATCCCGGTGGAAGATCTTTACCTATTGTTTGCTTAATAACTCTTGGTCCTGCAAATCCTATTAACGCTTTTGGCTCTGCAATATGCACATCACCAAGCATTGCATAACTTGCTGTTGTTCCGCCAGTGGTAGGATCGGTTAGAACTGAAATGTAAGGTACCCCTGCATCAGCAAGACGAGCTAAACGAGAACTTGTCTTTGCCATTTGCATAAGCGAGTAAGCACCTTCCATCATTCTTGCGCCGCCGCTTTTCGAAATGATTACTAATGGAGCTTTATTTTTATAAGCCTTATCTATCAGACGTGCAAGCTTTTCACCCACAACAGCACCCATACTTCCGCCAATGAACTGGAAATCCATACAACCTAACGCAATTTCTCTTCCGTCTATCTTGCCTGTTCCTGTACGAACCGCATCATATAAATCTAATTTTTTAATCGTATCGGCAATTCTATCAGAATAATTCTTAGTGTCTATGAATTTAAGCGGATCGGCTGCACGCATTTTTCGATCCATTTCTTTAAATGATCCTTTGTCAAGAAGAATTTTTATGTATTCTTTGCTGCCAATTCTGAAATGATAATCGCATTTAAGACACGTCCACAAATTTATTTCAAGTTGTTTCTTGTGAATTATCTCTCCGCAAGATGGACACTTTTCCCATAATCCATCAGGAAGTTCCTTCTTCTGTGTATCAGGTGCAATATTGTCTTTAGATCTTCTAAACCACGGCATAATTTTTCTTTCAGCCTTCTATATCGGCAAATAATGTTAAAATTTTATTGGGATCATTGGGATCGTT
>JALHTS010000712.1 GCA_022865965.1 Ignavibacteriaceae bacterium | reverse complement strand
TAGGCGGAAGCATTGATGATAAACCTTGAATGTAATAAAGACCGAGTAAATGTTCTAAAGTTTTTCCCGTCAGATCATTTTCATCTTTAACAATCTTTAAAGCATTATCAAATCCATTAATCTCTTCAGTTTGAATTGAATATTTATTATTTAGAATTTTCGAAAGAGATTGTTTATCAGTCTTTAAGCTGTCCACGCGGATATATTGTGCAGGCTCACTTTCAATAAACTTTAGATATTGATCTGCGGATTCTTTACCGTAAAGTGAAGATAAATAGTCGTAAATACTGTTGGATAGTTCTATTGGCAATTTTAATACCTGATAAGGTTTAATATTTTAAATATTTCGTTTGATAAAGAATGAAAGTTTTTCTGACCGGGAAAAAGAATTTTGTAATCTTTATCAATTCTTGAAAGAATTGAATCAATATAATTCTCATATTGCTGGACGATAGAGGAAAAAAGCTTTCTATCACCGGGTAACTTAATTTTTCCCGAGCGACTTCTTGCCGAGTAAACTATGAATTTAGCTTCAGCAAGATCACTTGCCTGGTAAACTGCTTCACCGTCAGTTGTTATTACTTCATATCCGCCGAAAAACTCTTTACCAAGCATCAATGTTTTACACGGAACTTCGAGAGTCTCAAAATTAAAAGAGTTGATAAAATCATCCGGAAATTTTTTTAATCCTTCCGCATTAAGAAGATTTGTCCATTTATTTCTAAAATCTTTTTCTGACAAATCGCAGGTTAAGAATTAGCTTAAGTTAATAACAAAATCTTATTATAAAATTTCCTGATAAAAATTTTCGTATTGCGGAACAACTTTCGATTTATCGAAATTTTCTACTGCTCTTTTACGGGCATTTGAAGAAAAGATTTCATACTTCTTTTCGTTCGTTAAAAGATCCAATGCGTATTTTGCCATTCTATCAATATCACCAATTTCGGCTATGAATCCGCATTCATTGTGTTTAACAAGTTCAGGTAAACCACCTACACTTGAAGAAATAACGGGAAGTCCGCAAGACATCGCTTCTAAAGCTGCAAGTCCAAAACTTTCTGATTGAGATGGAATTAAAAATATATCCGATGCATTTAATATTTCAACAAGTGCATCCTGTTTTCCAAGGAATTTTACGCTATCACATAAACCAAGTTCACGGCAAAGTCTTTCACACTCGGATCTGTCAGGTCCATCGCCTACAAGCAGTAACTTACTCGGAATTTCTTTATTAACTTTTTCAAAAATCTTTATTGTATCCTGAACTCTCTTTACAGGTCTGAAGTTGGAAGTATGCACCAGAATTTTTTCACCATTCGGTGCGATACGTCTGCAAAATTCAGTGCTTTCACCGGGAGAAAAAAGATTTGTATCAACAAAGTTTGGAATTACTTCAATTTCTTTTTCTATTGAATAATTTGTTAGTGTTTTCTCTTTGAGAAATCTTGATACTGCCGTAACACCATGACTTTTTTCTATACTGAATTTAACCAATGGAAGAAATGACGGCTCCAGTCCAACTAAGGTTATATCAGTTCCGTGAAGAGTTGTAACTATCTTCAGATCTCTTTCTTCCTTAAGAATTTCCATTGCAAGATATGCTGAAGTAGCATGAGGAATTGCGTAATGAACATGCAGTAAATCTAAATTTTCATACTTAGCAACTTCAACCATTTTGCTTGTTAGTGCAAGACTGTAAAGTGAAAACTCGAATAAAGGATAAGTGCTGGTTTCAACTTCGTGAAAAAATATGTTTTCGATATACTGATTTAACCGGAAGGGAAGTGCGTAACTAATAAAATGAACCTCGTGTCCTCGTAGCGCAAGTTCTTTACCAAGTTCAGTAGCAATCACTCCGCTTCCGCCGTACGTTGGATAACAGGTTATTCCGATTTTCATGCTTAAATGTTTTTCTTTAATTTTCTAATGAATTATACATCTAATATAATTGAATTTTATGGAATATAGTATTCAATATTATTAAGTGAGTATGACTATTAAACATTAAACATATTTAGTACGTAAAAAATTATTTTTTATGAAACTTCTGATAATAGGACATAGTGTGGTTGATATAATTGATAAAGACGGTGATAAAGTAGTTCAACCCGGAGGCATATTTTATTCCGTCAATACATGTCTACAATTAATTTCACCTAATGATGAAATATATCTTTGCACCCAGATTGATGATAAGCATTTTCATCTTTATGAAAATGTTTATAAAAATGTTGATCAGTCATTCATCGAAAGAGTTGATGCCATTCCCGCTGTTGAGTTAACTGTTTCAGGTCACTTTGAAAGGAAAGAGCATTACAAAAATATTTCAAATAAACTCAATATTGATTGTGGGAAGCTGAATGATTTTGACGGAATTTTAATTAATATGATTACAGGTTTTGATATAGATATCATTCAACTTCAAAAAACAAGACAATCGACCAACGCATTAATTTATTTTGATGTTCACACACTTTCACGCGGACTCGATGAAAATTTACATAGAAGTTTCCGTGTAATCCCTGATTTTGATGAATGGGCAAAAAACATTGATATCATTCAATGTAATGAACACGAAATATTCACTTTATCAGATAAAAAAACAGAAATTGAAATTGTCGAACACTTGTTTAATTGCGGAATTAAAATAGTCTGTATTACTAAGGGAAAAATAGGTTCAAAAATTTATTATAAAAACAAAAATGAAGTGGCATCATATTTTAGGTCAACGAGAAAAATAAGTAATAACAATAATGTTGGATGCGGCGATGTTTTTGGGGCAGCTTTCTTTTATGGTTATATTTCAACAGGAAATATTACTCAAGCGGCAGAGCTATCTGCTTCTTCTTCAGAGTATATAGCGTCAATCAATAATTTATCCGAATTCATAAAGCTTAAAGAAAATGTTGTCAGGTGATATTGTAAAAAAGAGAGTACTTGTCGTTGGTTCAAATGGAACGCTTGGTCAGCGGACTGTTGAATTCTATCTAAAATTAAAAAATTATGAATTGTTATGCTGTTCTGTTGAAAATGAATCAGTTATTGATGGTGTAGAATATTTTTCCCGCGATATTACTGATAAAGAAGCTGTCAAGAAAACTGTTTTCGACTTTTGTCCCGATTCAATTATTAATGCAGCAGCATTTACAAATGTAGATCTCAGCGAAACGGAACGCGAGCTTGCATGGAAAATAAATGTTAAAGGAGTCGAATATCTTTCAGATGCCGCCCGTATAATTGATGCTCATCTCGTTCATATTTCTACAGATTATATTTTTGATGGGAAAAATGGACCTTACAGCGAAACTGCAAAACCCAATCCTCTTGGTTATTATAGCAGAACAAAACTTGCAAGTGAAAATGCACTAAAGATAAGCGGAATAAATTTCACTATTCTCAGAACTAATGTGCTTTATGGAACGGCAAAAAATAGCCGCACCGATTTTGTTAAATGGGTTGTTAACAAACTACGCAATAAAGAACAAATAAAAATTGTAATCGATCAGATAAATAATCCTACTTTTATTGATGACCTTGTTCAGGCAATAAGCAAAGTTATCGAATTCAGGAAGTTTGGAATTTATAATATCGGAGGCCCGGAATTTTTATCACGTTATGATTTTACTCTACGCATTGCAGATTTTTTTAATCTTGATAAATCACTAATTATTCCAATTAAAACAGAAGAACTAAATCAGGCTGCCCGGAGACCTCTTAAATCTGGTTTATTGACTATCAAAGCGCAGTCAGAATTTGGATTTAAGCCGCACACAATTGAAGAAACACTATTATTAATGAAAAGCGAACTTGCTCTGTAAAATAAACCTCTTTAAAGCTGATATTGCTATGGGAATTACTATTGGAGTAAATACTGCGATTGTTGAAATCGACACAAAATATTTCACAAATGCCGATTAAAACATCAGACCAAATTATTATCTCGGCACAATCTTCAATTTAATTAACCGCTAATCACAATTTTTATTCTTTCATATAGAATTCCCCATAATTTTGTTGCAGAGCAGAATTTTTTCTGCAAGCAACACAACTATTTTATATAGGTCGTGGTCTAATCAAACAGTATAAGGAAATTGAATGGCGCCAGACGAATTGGAATTAATTAAAAATGCTCAAAAAGGAGATGTT
>JALHTS010000711.1 GCA_022865965.1 Ignavibacteriaceae bacterium | reverse complement strand
TATAATATGAAAGTTGAGTATAAAGAATTTAAGTGACCTTTTATGGACGCCTTTTTTTTATATTTGCAGTGATAATAATTTCTTGTCTTTATTCACAATTTCAGGACTACAGATGAATAAAATCATACTAACAATTGTTACAATCATTTTTATTTCAAGTTGTATTTATTCACAAGATGATGAGAAAATGAAAAAAATAAATTCAATTATAAACGAAGTAAATGAAAAATATGCTCCTGATAAACGTGTAGCTCTATTTCAAATTATTGAAGTGGAGAAATCAGGAAATAATTTTATACTAAAAGGTGAAACAAACCAGCCTGAGGCGAAAATGGAACTAATACAGGAATTGAAGAAAGAAAATATTTCTATTAAGGATGAGATTTCTACTCTTCCCTCAAAAGAGTTGGGTAATAAAATTTACGGAATCATAAATCTTTCTGTAGCAAATTTAAGATCGAATCCAGATCACCCAGCAGAATTATCTACACAGGCAATTTTAGGAACTCCAATAAATGTTTTGAAGAAAGGTAAATGGGGATTTTACCTTGTTCAGACGCCTGACGGTTATATCTCCTGGCTTGATGATGACGGGTTTCAACAGATGACTAAAGAAGAGTTAAACGATTGGCTAAGTTCCGAAAAAATTATTTATCTGAATGATTATGGATTTGCATTTTCTCAGCCAGATAAAAATTCGCAAAGAGTTTCTGATCTTGCAATTGGAAATCTTCTTAAATTCATAAGCGAAATGAAAGATTATTATAAAATCAATTTTCCCGACGGCAGAGAAGCATTCGTTAAAAAAGATGAATGTAAACCATTTAATGATTGGTATGCCAATGTAAATCCAACTCCGGAAAATATTTTAAAGGAAGCAAACAGATTTATAGGTGTTCCATATCTTTGGGGTGGCACTTCATCCAAAGCAATGGATTGCAGCGGATTTACTAAAACTGTTTTCTTCCTGAATGGAATAATTCTTCCAAGAGATGCATCCCAACAGGTTAATACAGGTGAACTGGTTAATACAGAAAATGGATGGGAAAATCTTAAAGCCGGTGATTTACTTTTCTATGGAACCAAAGCAAAAGGAGACAGGAAAGAACGAATAACTCATGTTGCAATTTATATCGGAGACGGAGATTTCATTCACGATGCAGGCAGAGTAAGGATTAATAGTTTTAACAAGAATAAATCCTACTATAGTAATTATAGAGATAATATGTTTATTCGTGCAAAGAGAATTTTAACTTCAGTTGGAAAGAATGGGATTGAAAGAATTTTGGATAACAGTTTTTATAAATTAAAATAGCATTTGAAAATGTGTCATTTTACTTAATCACCTTAGAGGTTGTTATGAAATTCAGAATCATTGCATATTTGTTATTAGTATTTTCATTTACATTTTTTTCACAGGCACAGCAAATGAAAACAGCATTCATAAACGGGAAAATTTATACAGTTAATGAAAGACAATCCTATGCGGAATCAGTCATTGTAGAAGGAAATAAAATTTCTTTTGTTGGTTCAAACGAAGAATCGAAAAGCTTAATTGACAAATCAACAAAAGTCATTGATCTCAACGGAAAGCTTATGCTGCCGGGATTCATTGATAACCACGTTCACTTCATCAGTGGCGGATTTTATTTACTGGGGATTGATCTTCGTCCAGCGAACTCTACAACTGAGTTTAAACAAATTCTTAAGGACTATGCAGAAAAACATCCCGGTAAATGGATAACAGGCGGCTACTGGGATCATGAAAAATGGGAAGTAAATGATCTTCCAACAAAAGAGATGATTGATGAAGCTGTTTCAAATCAACCTGTTTTTGTTGACAGACTTGATGGTCATATGGGAGTTGCAAATTCTCTTGCTCTTAAAATGGCTGGAATAACAAAAGATACTGAAAGTCCTGACGGTGGATTGATTGTAAAAGATCCTATTTCCGGAGAACCATCCGGCGTTCTTAAAGACAATGCAATGTATTTTATAAATAAAATTATTCCTGAACCAACAGAAGAAGAAAATTATGAGGCTTTACTTGCAGCAATTGAAGAAACAAAAAAATTAGGAATTACAAGTGTTCAGGATATAACCTATGATGCTGCACTCACCGCGTTTCAAAGAGCAAGACAAGAAGGTAAACTTACCTGTAGAATTTATACACGCTGGCCTATTTCAGATTATAAAGATCATATTGACAAAAATATTAAAGTTGGTTATGGTAATGAATATTTAAGAATGGGGTCTCTCAAAGCCTTTGCAGATGGTTCGCTTGGTTCAAGTACTGCCTGGTTTTTTGAAAGATATGATCAGGATACGTTAACGACCGGTTTGGCTATGGATATTATAACAGATGGCAATATGGAAAAATGGTGTTTGGATGCCGACAATAATCAGCTTCAGATTTCTGTTCACGCCATTGGTGATAAAGCAAATTCTTTTATGCTTGATCTGTTTGCGAAAATAACAAATGAAAATCCCGAATGGGACAGAAGATTCAGGATTGAGCACGCACAACATGTCCGTTTTGAAGATATACCGAGATTCGCAGAACTTGGTGTTATTGCTTCCGCACAACCATATCATTGCATTGATGATGGTGTCTGGGCAGAAAAGAGAATCGGACCGAACCGTATAAAATATACTTATCCCTTCAAATCTTTTTTAGATGCTGGAGTAAAACTTTGCTTTGGAACAGATTGGTATGTCGCTCCATTAAATCCACTTTGGGGAATTTATGCTGCTGTTACAAGAAGAACGCTTGATGATAAGAATCCTGATGGCTGGGTTCCCGAACAAAAAATATCTGTTGAAGATGCAATTAAATGTTATACTATAAATTCTGCCTTTGCATCATTTGAAGAAAATATTAAAGGCAGTATTGAAGTTGGCAAGCTTGCTGATCTTGTTGTGTTGAGTGATGATATTTTAACAATTAATCCGGTTGAAATTGAAAATGTTGTTGTTGAGATTACAGTATTTGATGGTAAGATAATTTATCAGAGATAAAAAAATTGAAACCTTCGGAATTATTTAATCCCGAAGGTTTCATCTAATAATTAGTTCTTGATATCAATTCGAATCAATCACATCTTTCTATTTATAAAACCCGAATCTTTTTAGCAACGCATCAACCTTTGGTTCTCTGCCTCTGAATTTAATATAAAGATCCATAGGATCCTCACTTCCGCTTCTTTCAAGAATATGAGT
>JALHTS010000710.1 GCA_022865965.1 Ignavibacteriaceae bacterium | reverse complement strand
GTATTTATCGGGTATCCAGCCAACTTTCCCATCAGGTAGACGGACTTTTTTCCAGCTATCAACTTCATCTTCAAGAAGTATTTTTAGTCCCTCGTGAATTACAAATCCGTCTTTTCCTTGTTCATCCGGCGAGAGTTTTACTACAACGGTGTTTTCGACAAGTACAGCTTCAAGTCTTTTATTCTCACGATTAAGTTTTATTGCAACAGATGAAACTGAAATGATTAGGACTATTAAAACTGCTAAACCTGAAAAGAAAGAGATTCTTTGCTGGACTATATGTGCCGCAAAGAAATAAACAGCAATCGCTGCTAGCAGCAAGAAGTAAACTATTAAAGTAAAAACAATCCAACCTTGCAAAGAGAGGAATGCAAGGAAAGATTCCCACCAATCAAAAAGAAAAAACTTTGGAAGAGTCTCTATTTTATCAATCGTGCCCATATTAGCCAGAGCAAGATTGTGTTTTACATCTTCATCATTCGGGGATAGTTTTAAAGCTTTTTCATAATATAGAATTGCATAACCTATTTTGCCAATCCTATAATATGCATTACCCAAATTGTAGAACAAAGACGTTCCTTGATAACCTTCTCCAACTAGTTTTTCATATTCATTTATTGCTGATGTGAAATCGTTACTGCGATAAAGTTCATTTGCCTTGGTCATTACTTCGTTTATATTGAATGCAGAAGCTGAAGCAATAAATATAAAAGATATTAACAGGATATGCTTTAGTGGTTTCATAATCAGCTTAACCGTTTTTCAATTTCAATTATTATTGATGAAAAATCATCATACATTTTCTGCATTGATTCTTTTTCCTTAGAACCCGGAGCAAATCTCACAAACTCACTTTTCTCTGCACTTGATTTAACTTTTGAGACGAGTTCTTTATCAATTCCTCTTTTAAGTAGTTTAAATTGTGCCAGTTCAACTGTAAAATCTGCTTTTGGTATATGCAGTTTATCTTCAAGATATCCGAATAATGCAAGTGATAACTCAGCATAAAACTGCTCCGTTTTTCTTCCCTCCATCAATTTTTTGGCAAGCTTGAATCGAGATCGGGCAACTTTTTGTGCCCGCTGATATTTTAATAACTGAACATTTCCTGAAAGCTTATCCTGTTTCTTTTTCCAACCTATCAAACCTACTAAAACAAAAAACGGCAATGCAACAGAAGCCCAGAATAAGGGTTGATGAATCATTACTCCTTTTCTTTTTCCAATATCATTATAAGAAGTTTTTATAAATCTAATGTCATCACCAATCTGTCTAATATTTTCTTTGCCTGCATAATCAGCAGAGTATGGTTCTGATCCTTGCTCGATATTTATTTTTAATGGTTGTGACTTTAACGTAACATATTTTTTTCTTGAAGGATCGAAACAAGAAAATTCAATCGGTTTTATTTCTCTTACTCCTGCAATTCTTGGAACGAAAAGATATTCTGCTTCTTTCATTCCTGAAATTGTTCCTGAGCGATTTATTTGTTCATTTATTTTGGGATCATATTTTTCGAACCCTGCAGGAAGATCGAATGAAGGCATTTCAAGAAGTTTGATATTCCCCTTCCCCGTTATTCTCATCTTGATAGAAATTGGCTCGTTCGTGACTGTTTCACTCTTATCGAGGAAAACATTAAAATCGAAGCTACCAACAGCACCTTTAAATGATTCCGGTTTTCCGCTTTCAGGTAAAGGAAGAACTTCAATTCTTACAGTGTTGGATTTT
>JALHTS010000709.1 GCA_022865965.1 Ignavibacteriaceae bacterium | reverse complement strand
GGAATGACCTCTTGCGTAAAGTGAGTTAATAATAATAATTGCAAATTTATTGACTTTAGCAATAGAATTAATTACTTTTTTGGGTGAAAAATTTAATCAATTAGATAATTGATTGGATTAAATAATTGTTGATAAAACGAGTGGAGTAACCACTCAATATCGAATATTCCCGCTATATTCGAGACTAGTTTATATAGGAGTTAAGGGATTATGAAAAAATTGCTACTCTTTTTTCTATTAACCACACTTTTCATTTCTATACCTGTTTTTTCTCAAGTCGGAAAAATTAATGGTGTTATTCGGGATGCACAGACAGGGGAAGCTCTTATCGGAGCCAACATCATTGTTGAAGGAACAACAATAGGTGCTGCTGCAAATATTGATGGTTTCTATGTAATAACAAATGTTCCTCCCGGAACCTTCAACCTAAGAGCATCTATGGTTGGTTACACGCAGCAGGTAATTCAGAATGTTAGGGTTAACATCGATTTAACAACTGAAATAAATGTCAATCTCACATCTCAAACAATCGGCATTGAGGAAGTAGTGGTTATTGCTCAAATACCTGTTGTTCGTCAGGACGTTTCTTCAAGCGTTGTAAACCTTAACATAAAGGAAATTGAAAATCTTCCTGTTGTTAGCGTAAGCAGTGTAATAGGTCTGCAGGCCGGTGTGCAGGGTTTAACAGTTAGAGGTGGTGCAAGTGATCAAACTGCTTTTGTTGTTAATGGTATTACTCTTCGTGATGAAAGAGACAACACACCTTATACCGGAATAAGTTTTACTTCAATTGAAGAATTGCAGATTCAAACAGGCGGTTTCAATGCAGAATATGGAAACATCAGATCAGGTCTTATTAATGTAGTTACTAAAGAAGGTAAGAAAGACAAATATAATTTTTCATTTCTTGGCAGATACGGACCACAAAGCAGAAAACATTTTGGTGATGCTGCAAATTCACCGAACTCTTACTGGATACGGCCTTATATTGACGATGACGTTGCCTGGACAGGAACCGATAATGGAAATTGGGATATTTATACGCAGAGACAATATCAACCATTTTCTGGAGGTTGGAATAATGTCTCAGAAACGTTACTTGCCGATGATGATCCAAATAATGATTTAACTCCTGAAGCTGCTCAGAGATTGTTTTTATGGCAACATAGAAAGCAAGTAGATATAAATGATTATGACTATGATCTCGATATGAGTTTTAGCGGACCGGTACCGTATGGTCAGGAACTCGGCAATTTAAGATTTGCCACTTCTTACCGTCAATCGAGAAGTATGTATTTAATACCATTATCCGATGACGCATATAGAGATTTTAATGGAACGTTAAGGATAACCTCCGATGTCGGTCAGGGTATGAAGCTATCAGTTGAAGGTTTAATCGGTAAACAAACCGGTACAAACTTCAGTCGTTCCGGAGGACCGGGATTATTCACGAGTACTTCAGGAATTGCATCTAATATCGATTGGCGTTCCGGTGCAAGTTATTTGGATGCCAGATTATATTCTACCGATTATTGGAACCCGGCCACTATTTACACTAACATGCAGAGTTTTAAATTCACTCATGCCATTAGTTCTAAAACATTTTATGAAGTAATTGGAAGCCGAGTAGCTTTCGAATACGATACATATGCCGGTGATCCGAGATATTATTATAAGTATGATGAAAATGGTGTAATTACAGGTTTTTCAGATGTTACTGATACTTCTAAAGGTATATATGTTGGCGGAATATTCTACGATATGGCACCATTCGGTTATTACAGCGGTTCCAGTAGTCAAGCTGTTGGTTCCAAAATGAACATGGGACTTGGCTATAGCAACTCAAGAGATTCCAGCAAGCTTAACACCTATACATTAAGGTTCGATTACGCAAGCCAGGTTGATAAATATAATTATCTAAAAACCGGATTTGAATTTATATATACTGAAAATCTTGTAAATTACGCTTTAATTGAACCTTCTCTGCCAAGTAATAATGCAGTATCTTCCTGGTCAAAGTATCCTAAAAAGGTAGGATTATATGCGCAGGATAAACTGGAGTTTGAAGGAATGATCGCAAATCTTGGACTGAGATTAGATATTTTAGATCCGGGCGGAGAATGGTATGTCTTCGATGAATATAACAAAGCACTTTCTGGTGCACAATCCGCAAATATAGATGTGCTTCTTGAAAAAGAACCTGTTAAGACTCAGTTTAATCTGAGTCCCAGACTAGGCATCGCTTTTCCGATATCTGTTAACAGTAAATTGTACTTTAATTACGGTCATTTCAGATCTATGCCAGCCCCTGAAAATTTATTCTTATTAAGAATAAGTCAAGCATTTCAAAACGTAACAAGAATAGCCGATCCTTCTGTGGATCTTCCTAAAACCATTGCTTATGAATTAGGCTTTGAACAGAATCTTTTTGATCAGTTTTTATTAGGCATTAAGGGCTATTATAAAGATGTTACTAATCAGCCAAGGTTAGTAAGATATACTAGCCGTGATAATACTGTTAACTATCAGATAAATGAACCCAATAACTATGCAGATATCCGAGGATTTGAAATTGATTTAAGAAAAAACAGAGGTGAATGGGTAACAGGTTTTGTAAACTATACTTATATGGTAACAACTTCAGGATTTTTTGGTTTGGGTTCATATCCGGAAAATCCAGCTCAACTTAGAGAAGTTGAAAGTAATACACGTGCTCTCTATCAATCAAAACCTGTACCTCAGCCTTATGCAAGGGCTAGCGTAGATGTCTTTACACCGGTTGGCTGGGGACCTGAATTAGGCGGAATAAAAGTTCTGGATCAAATAAGGTTAAACATTCTGGCAAGCTGGTCATCAGGTACTTATTTCTCTTATACCGGTCGTGGAGGTACAATGCGTGGTTATGAAAATAATATACAGTGGTCAGATTTCTTAAATGTTAATTTGCGCTTAAGCAAAACACTTAATTTCGGTCCTGTTGGGTTTGAATTATTTATGGATGTAATAAACGTATTCAATATTAAATATATGAGTTATCAGGCAGGTTTTGTTGATCAGAATGACTGGGATGATTATATAACATCATTACATTTGCCGGAGTACTTTACTGATGAATTTAATTATGGAAATATTCCAGGCGATGATGTACCCGGAATGTACAGAGATTTCGATACTCCATACCAGCCTTTAGAATATGTAAGGGATATTAGTTTGGTTACTAGTCCGAATCAGATTGCATATTATTATGACGCCTTGTCGGGCCAATATTTTCAATGGAGTGGTGAAGAATGGTCGCAGGTTAGTGATTCCAGAATTGAAGAAGTACTTGATAATAAGGCTTATGTTGATATGCCTAATTTACATTACACAACATTCCTGAATCCAAGAAACTTTTATTTCGGAATAAAATTTAATATTGATTTATAATATAAAGTAAGAATTTATAATCGAGGCAATAATGAGACTAAAATTAATTAATAAAATAGTTTTCAATTTCATTGCAATTTCAGCAATGAGCTTTTTATTATTTAGTGATGCCAGCGCACAATATAAAAATGTGTGGATGTCTGTTGGCTCTCTGCATAACTGGTATTCTGAAATTGGCAGCGAAATAGAAGAAGCTTTTGTTTTAAGACAACAATATGGTATGCAATGGCCTGCAATATATCGTTATCAGGATATGCAGGCTGCCCGAGGTTTCTGGATTGGTGCCAAAAACTTTGCTGATTCATCCGGTAAAGTGTACACGTATAAAGTTGTAACAGTTGGTCCCAGACCTCCGGCGTTTTATGCAGTTTACCCACAAAAAATGGAAATGATTGCAAAGTTCCCGCCTACCGTAGTATCCGTAGATGGAAATTTAACTTTTGAAAAAAACTTAGAAATAGATCGTATTGATCCGGACCTTTTTGCTGACAGGATGATACATAATATTGTTAACACGCAGCTTGGTGTTACAATGGATAGGAAAATATTCCAGTTCAGTCATCCTCAGAATGACAATTATATAATTTATGAATACACATTTACAAACACCGGCAACACCGATAATGATGATGATATCGAATTACCAAATAATTCAATTCAGGATATGTATGCATTCTGGACTTATAGAAATTCAGTCAATCAGTCAACACGCTATGTATTTGGTAATGCTACAGGTTGGGGTATCAATACTATGAATGATGCCAGAGGTGACGGACCGGTTAATTCTGCTGGTGATCCTGCTGATGAGCAATTCAGAGCAATGTTTTCATGGCATGGATATTATCCTGATTTTACTCTTTACAACAGCATCGGTGGACCAATATGGGATCTTCCAGCCTATGCGCTCAATTATAATTCTCCGGATGATACTACAGGGAGATTAGGTGCGACACAATTTCTTGGTACTGTTACTCTTCATGCCGATGTATCTGGCACAGATAAATCTGATGATCAAACACAACCATCAACAACTTACTGGAATGATAGTAACGACCCGGAGTTTCAAGCTGGTGATAATGCTTTTGCAGAAGAAAAGATGTCCAAAAAGTATACTGAATATATGTCCATTGGTCATGCAACCAGACACGCGTTGCTTATTGTACCAAGTGGAGATTTTGCCACGCAAACTTCTAATGCAAATATATATGGAGATGGAGGAGGTGGTACATCATATAATATTG
>JALHTS010000708.1 GCA_022865965.1 Ignavibacteriaceae bacterium | reverse complement strand
GAAAATGTGAATCCCGATGATTACCGTTATCCGGGTCCAAAGCCAAGAACAAAGGAAACTGCAATCGTAATGTTAGCTGATGGTTGTGAATCTGCCGTTAGGTCAATCACAGAACCCGATCAACAAAAAGTTGATAATATGATAAACAACATTGTAAACGCACGAATAAAAGAAGGTCAGTTAGATGAAGCGCCTATAACATTCAGAGATATTACTATTATAAAAGATTCCGTTAAAACTATTCTGCTTGGTCAGTATCATAAGAGAATAAAGTATCCAAAGCAGGAAGAAATGGAAAAGGACACTACTTCCGAAAATGGTAAGTAATGGAAATTTTTCTTAAAGAATATCTTACCGTTCTTAAATTAGAAAGAAATCTGTCCGTTAATACGCAAACTTCTTATAACAACGATATAAAATCATTTATCCTTTTTCTTGAAGAAAAAAAAATTGATGATCCTTCCGTAGTTGATTCTAAAATTCTTACTGAATTCTTTAAACTTCTTAAGGATGCCGGATTAACATCAACTTCTGCAGCAAGATATCATTCCTCAATAAAAGGTTTTTTTTCATATCTTCATCAGAATGCTTACATAAAAACAAATCCTGTTGAGAAACTTAATCCGCCAAAGCTCAGCAGAAGACTTCCGGTTGTGCTCAATATAAATGAAGTTGATAAAATTCTGGATTCACCCGATGTATCTATTAAGTTCGGATTGAGAGATAAAGCAATATTAGAAATTCTATACGCTTGCGGATTAAGAGTATCAGAATTAATTAATCTTAAGATATCTGATCTTTATCTAAATGATGAAGTAATAAGAGTTTTTGGCAAAGGTTCAAAAGAAAGATTAGTGCCGATAGGGAGCAGTGCAATAAAATGGACGAAAAAATATCTTACAAAAAGTCGTCCCTTGCTTGAAAATAAAATTAAAAGTGAAAACATTGTTTTTTTGAATACAAGAGGAACAAAGTTTTCAAGAATGGGTGTTTGGAAAATTATAGATTTCTACTCAAAGCAAGCCGGAATAGAAAAAGAAGTTCATCCGCATACTTTCAGGCATTCCTTTGCAACACATCTTATTGAAGGTGGTGCAGATTTAAGAGCAGTGCAGGAAATGCTTGGACATTCGGATATTTCAACTACACAGATTTATACTCATATAGACAGAGATTATATTAAACAGGTTCATCGAGATTTTCATCCACGAGGTTAAGATTTGGAAAATATTCAGGTAAGCGAGAGACTGATTTCATTTTTATTGTTCATTCCGATTTTCCTTTTGTCGCTGACAGTGCACGAACTTGCTCATGCTTTCACTGCTTATAAAAAGGGTGACAACACAGCAAAAAATGCCGGGAGGCTTACATTAAATCCGATTAAACATCTGGATATTGTTGGTTCGGTTATAATGCCGTTTGCATCATTTGCCTCGGGATTTTTACTGATTGGCTGGGCAAAACCTGTTCCAGTTAACAGAAATAATTTTAAAAATCCTTTAAAAGATGATGCAATAGTTTCTTTTGCGGGACCAATATCAAACTTTGTTCTTGCAATTATTTTTGCTCTTATACTGTCGTTATTTTATAATTTTCAGTTATCATCTTCGGGAATAGTTATCAACCTGCTCTGGTATGGTGTGTTCTTTAATATTTTTCTTTTTGCATTTAATCTTCTTCCGATTCCGCCGTTAGATGGTTCACACATTTTGTTTGATTTGTTTCCGAATCAATACACTGCAAAATATCTTGGCATTGGTTTTTACGGAACAATAATATTGTTCTTATTTATTTATAGTCCGCTGTGGAAATATTTTTTCGGAATGATAAATTTCATTATTAGTTTTCTTCTTTCAATAACGGGAATGCCGGTTGTTTAAAACAATATTAAATATGTTGCTTTTCTGCTTTGTTTTATTGAGCTGTGCCGATAATGCAGAAAATCATATACCTGGCAACGGTAATTCCGAGAATGAAAAAGTATTTCCCTCTCCGGAAACATTTTATTTTGTGGGAAATACAGAATTGAATCCCGGTGTTTACAAGTATAACTTCAGCAGCAAAAAATCAACTATATTCTGGAATAGCAGAAGTGAAAAAGTAATTGATCTTATTAATTCGGAAGATTTTAAGACAACATTCTTTATAACTGCAAAAAGATACGGCATTGCAGGCTCTTTCCCTTTTGTAAAAAAAGCTAAACTTTACAGGATTGATGCTGAAACAAAAGAAATATCTCTAATAAGAGATTTGGGAAACGCAATTCAGATTTATGCTTTTTGGAGCGATGAAGGAAATTTTAATCTTACTATAAATTCATTCGATCCTAAAATAAATACTTACATAATACAGAATAAACAATTATATAATCAGTTCGGAAAAATATTGACAGATCAATCAGAAACCTTCGATCTTTTGATAAGCGGATATCCAAAATTTAAATTAACGGAAACAAAATCGACTTTTTATAACGGCAGATATAAGATATTCAGTGTTTCGGATTCGATCTTTGTACGCGATCAGAAAAACAAAAAGAAAATATTTTTAAAAGAAACGGATCATAAAATAAATGAAGTTGAATGGATACCCGGCAAATCACTGTTTGTCTATTCAACTCTTATTGAAGAGAATAAAAATTCAACGGAAACAGCATCATTAAATATTTTTAATATAAAAAATGAAGAAATTCTGAAAACTTTTAGTGGATTATCGCTTTATCGTTTTGCTATCACAAGTGATTTCTTGATATTTGATTCAGGTTTCAAAATAAATTCTAAAATTCATATTATTAATTTAACAGACTTGCACGAGTATGATAAAATTAATATTGCAGGAGGATGCGGATTAAGGAACATTCCGGATAATCCGTTTCTTTGAAATTTCAGATAGCTAACTAGATATCAAAAACTCATCTTGAGAAGTTGAATTAAGGGAATTTAGATCAAACTTTATGAAATGCAGTTTCGGGATCTGTAAAAATTGATTATGCAAATCACTTCTAAATTCAATAATAAAATTTCAATACTGGTAATTGCCGGATTATCTTTAAGCTATGTTCTCTCTCTATTCTTACTGCAGCTTTTTGCGGCTGTAATCTTTTTAATGTGGCTGTTCGAAAAGAATTCTGAAAAGATAAAAGCTGTTGATACACTAACTTATATAATTATTGCTTTTGGAGTTATCAGGTTATTTTCCATTATCTTTTCTGAGTATTCCGCATCAAGCAGCGAATCATTTTATAAGGAAGCACTTTTTTACCTGAGCTTTTTTGCTCTCAGCTTTTATCTTAAAACTTATGATGATAAAGATCTTGCAGATGTTGTTTTCTTCTTTGCAGTGGGAGCCGCAGTAAATGCATTGATAGGACTTATAAAATTTAACCTCAGCATTGATGAAAGAGCACAATCCTTTTCTTCGGGCTATGCGGCATTTTCATCTTACATATTAGCAGCATTCGGATTAGCACTTTTCTATAGAAAAAACATTGTAAAAAATTACAACCAGTATTTGTGGGGAGTAATCCTATGTATTCTGGCAGCCGCGATGATCACGTCGCTTGGAAGAGCCAACATCGCATTCGCTGTAATCGTTTTTCTCATAGCAGTCGTTTTAAAACATATTAAATTAAAAATTGTTTTAATCACAATTGTTCTGACAATGATAATATCATTTATATCATTTGAAAATAATAATAAAGCATCTTTACAGAGCAGAATGGAAAATCCTGCGCAGCTTTCAGACAGAGATGTTTTATTCAAAGGAGCAAAGGAAATAATGTTTGAACATCCGCTTTTTGGTTTCGGACCAAGAACATTTCAACAAATATTTCCCTTTAAAGATGAATTTGCTGATAAAGGTATAGGAGGCTGGCATAATGATTTTTTACAGATTTATTTTGAAAGCGGTTTTCTGGGTTTGTGTGCTTTTATAGTTTTACTTTTTTATTTCCTTTTAATCTCTCTAAAAAATCTTAGAGGGAAAAACATTACTGAAGAAAATAAAAAAGTTGCAACAGGTATTTTTGCTGCAACTTTGTTACTAATTGCATCAGGATTAACAGCGGGATTTATATTTTCGCCTGTTCTGTCAATAGTATTTGTTTTTTTAATTACAACTTCGTCTTCAATTCATTATAAAAATCAAATCAGTTAAAGAAAAACCTGAATCCTAATCCCGCATTAACACTAAATTCTGTGGCAGGAATTATGTCGAGTAAGGGAGCAATTTCAACAAACACATCAATAGGTGCATTTCTTGGAAGCCAGACAAGACCTACTCCAAACCGAATACCTAAACGTGCATCATCGCCTTCAATTGTTTTTAGTCGAAATCCGGGTCCATAGTACAATGCGAAATTTTCTTCTGCACGGAAAATATTTTTATGATGGAATAAATAATCCATATGAAAATGAATCCTTCCTCTGTTTACAAAAGAGTAACCGAGTCCAAAATCAAGAGCGTTCTGACTCGATAGCCAGTATTTTGCAGTAAGTCCGGTTGGTTCGCCGACAATTACTCCTACACCAAATCCACGCGTTTGTGAATAAGACGACACAGATAATAAAACGAATAATGCAGTAATAAGAATCCAGCGTGTTTTCATTAAAAGGTTCCTTTCATTTATTTGTTAAAAAGTTCAGGTTTAAGCCTGTCTGCTCGCCTCGCGGCGAAGCCGAGGGCCGACAAGGCAGGTTCAAGTTCATTCCGATTTATCGAGATTCAGATCTCTGGTTACCTGTCGATGTAAATTTTCTAATTATTTAATAAACGTAGTAAAAATAAGAAAATTATAGTAACTAAAAATATGATAAAGTTATTTCTTGCTTTAGTAATAAAAGATTCAGATTAAAGTTATATTTTGCAGTTCGAATCCTCAATCATTAATTTTTATGTGTGATTATAACACTAATTGGAGCTTTTACAAATGTCCGTCAATAATGAAATTATAAATAAACTATCAGAATTATCTGCCGGATTTAATTCTTCTAATGAAGTTGCAATTATTCTTGCTGCCGGTCATGGTAAAAGAATAAAATCGCAAAAATCAAAAATGCTTCACAAAATCTGGGGCATTCCAACAGTTGAACGTGTTTACAATGCCTGCAAAAAGGGTATTGAAGGTGTTAATACGGTAATTGTCGTTGGTATTAAAGCTATTGATGTAATGGAAGTTATTGGCAAAAAAGAACAAAATATTTTTGCTTATCAGGAATTTCAAAATGGAACCGGACACGCTGTGCAGATTGCGCTAAAAAGTTTTAAAAAAAATCCTGTGGGCGGAATTGTGTATGTTCTTCCAGGTGATATGGGACTTCTGAACAGTACAACAATGAAAAAATTCCGCAAAGATTTTATTGATTCAAATTCTGATATGATAGTTCTTACCGGAATTTATGAGGGCAATCCCCACGAAAATTATTACGGCAGAATTATTCGTGT
>JALHTS010000707.1 GCA_022865965.1 Ignavibacteriaceae bacterium | reverse complement strand
TATGATGCTGGTGTAAGATTAAATAAAATGATTCAGAATTTTATTGTATTTACGAAACTTAAACTCGTATCAGGTGACGCTAAGTTTAAAGTAGAATTTCAAGCTGAACCTACTTTAATTTCACATTCATTAATCAAATCTATTTCCGAAACAATAGCATCAAGATATAACAGGATAAACGACCTTGTTGTAAAAGGAACGGACGGTATAATTAAAATTTCATTAAATGAATTGAATGTTGTACTTGAAGAATTGGTTGATAATGCCTTTAAATTTTCAACAGTAGGCAGCTTGGTTGCGATTGAGACTTATACAAGCGGAAAAGACTTTATTATTCAAATCAAAGACAATGGCAGAGGTATGACGGATGAGCAGATAAAGCAGATAGACGCTTATGTTCAGTTTGACCGCGATCAATACGAACAACAAGGTATGGGTCTAGGATTAACCATATCACAAGAACTTACTGAAATGTATGGCGGAAAATTTAACATTAAGAGCAAATTCGGAAATTATACTGAAATAACTATGTTATTCCCTTTAGTAGAGCAAAACCAAAATTTAAGTAATTAACAAAGTTTTAATATCCATCTCAATTTCTTCTTCACAGAAAAAAGCCTCACCATAATTTTTTCTGATCTGAAAACCATAAAACACAGCCCTTGATTTTATATAATCAAGAAATCCGGGTTTGCTTATAAATGTTTCGGGTTCAATGCTTCTGGAGTTATGAAATTGAGTTGAATAAGCTTGCACAGCTTTCATTTTCGTATCAAATGTTTCACTAATATCTATGATAAATGAAGGTTTAAATGTATACGTTTGCATATAATAAAGAATTTTTTCAGGGCGGTAAGCTTGCTGCGGGACTTCCTTATCGAAGGTTTTTATTTTTTGAAGACCGGTTGAAAACATAGCTCTTTTAATTAGCGTACTTGCATCTGTGTGATCAGGATGTCTGTCGTTAAAATAAGGAGCAAAGATTATTTTAGGTTTGTACTTACGAATTACCTTTAAAACTTTAATAAGATTCTCTTTATTTAATGCAATATTACCATCGTGAATATCAAGATTTTCACGAACAGACGATTTTAATATTATCGCTGCTTCAAAAGCCTCTTTTTGACGAATATCTGCACTTCCCCGCGTTCCTAATTCACCTCTTGTTAAATCAATAATTCCAACTTTTAAATTAGCTTTAGCAAATTTAGCAATTGTGCCTCCCATCGCAAGCTCAGCGTCATCGGGATGAGCTGCAAATACAAGTACATCAAGATTCATGACCACCATTCATTTAATTTAAAATACATTGGCGAACTTAAAGAAATTTTCTGAGTCCTTCAATTAAATTTGAATCGATAAGTACACCTTCACTTAATGATATGAATTTTTTGAAGTTCAGTGATAAAGAATTGAGAAATGAAGTAAAAAATGGCTCAGGACGAGAGTCCTGAGCCGTGGTATAAATTTACTATAATCTTTTTGGTCCTGCTTTTTTAACCTCATCGGAACAGCCTTTTTCAAACAACTTAAAATTCTCTACAAATCTAGCTACAAGTGCATCATACTTTTTCCAGTATTCATCTTTATTTCCCCAGGAGTTTGATGGTTCTAAAACATCTTCAGGAACTTCGGGACAGGACATAGGAACTTCGAATCCAAATAACTTGTCTTTTCTATATTTAACGCTATCTAATTTGCCTTCTAACGCAGCGTTAAGAAGATTTCTTGTATGACGAATGCTTATCCTTTTCCCTACTCCAAATCTTCCACCAACCCACCCGGTATTAACCAGCCAGACATTTGCATTATGCTTTAACATTCTTTCTTTAAGCATTGCAGCATACTCAAAAGGATGACGCACCATAAAAGGTGCACCAAAGCATGCACTAAAAGTTATCTGCGGTTCAATGCCTAAACCGATTTCTGTTCCTGCTATCTTAGAAGTGTATCCACTTATAAAATGATACTGCGCCTGAGCAGGATTCAATCTTGCAATTGGAGGCATTACTCCTGATGCATCGCAGGTTAAAAAGACAATATTCTTCGGGTGACTTTTCACGTATCCTTCAGGAACAATAT
>JALHTS010000706.1 GCA_022865965.1 Ignavibacteriaceae bacterium | reverse complement strand
CTTGTTGCACTCCTACCGACGTGATGGAAATAAATCAGGTCGTTCATTTGCTGTTATTGCAATGAGGAATTCTTAATGCAAAACGGGAATAATAAAGTTGTAAGTACTTACATTTTACTGTGTTTAATTTGGGGAACAACCTGGCTTGGAATTAAAGCAAGCTTAGAATCTTTAACTCCATTTATGTCAGCTGGACTACGTTTCTTTTTCGCCTCGCTTATAATTTTTTTAATAATGAAATTTAACGGAATAAGACTGCAAAAAGATAAACTCTCAATCAAGCTTTATTTTTTAATGGGATTCTTTTCATTCGTCATTCCTTTTGGATTAGTTTATTGGGCACAGCAATTTGTACCATCAGGTTTATCGGCTGTATTATTTGCAGTTTATCCTTTCTTTGTTGCCATTCTTAGTTATTTAAGGATAAAGGATGAAGAAATCCGGTGGTCATTTGCATTCCTTGTCAATGAATTTAGTTCCTATGGCATTAGCAGGATTTTTCATGATATTATTTTCATTCACCGTTGAAGATATGTCAAAGAATATAATTGATCTTAACGCTGTAATTTCAGTTTCTTATTTAGCAATATTCGGAAGTGTTGTTACATTCACTTCATTTTACTGGTTATTAAAAAGGGTGAACATAGTTATACTTTCATTGATTGCTTTCATAACTCCGATCGTAGCACTTATAGCGGGATGGATATTTTATAATGAGCAATTAACAAATCGCCATCTAATCGGATCGGTTTTAGTTTTATTTGGACTGCTTTGGGCTAATATGGAAGCTTATTTCAGATATAGAAAAGCACAAAAAAAGTATTTTATTAACAAATAAATAAGTTCATTTATTTCAGTAATTTTGTTTTGAAATTTATCACGGTTATTTATGACAAATATTATAAGAATTAAAAAGGCAGCATTTTACGGTTACCATGGAGTTCGTTCTGAAGAACAAAGCGTTGGCGGTAAGTTTGAAGCAGATGTTGATATTTATACCGATTTCTCTGAGGCTGCAAAAAAAGACTCATTGAGTGAAACAATAGATTATCATAAAGTTTATTCGTTTATGTATCATCTTGCACTTGAGCAGAAGTATTATTTAATTGAAGCACTTGCTGTAAAAATTGCGGACGAGTTGTTGAAAAAATTTTCCTCAATCCAGCAAGTTGCAGTAAGAATCAGGAAAAATAATCCACCGTTAGGTGGTGTTGTTGACTGTGTTGAAGTTGAAGTAATTAAAGAAAGAAAAGATTTGTAATTTTTGTGAACTCGAATTCGGGAAATATTGCTTTTATTGGTTTAGGTTCGAATAAAGGAGACAGGTTAAACTATCTTCAAAGTTCTTTGATAAAATTAAGTTCCATAAAAAACATAAAGATAGTATCGGTTTCATCTGTTTATGAAACTAAACCTTTAGGTATAAGTACACAGGATAATTTTTATAATGCCGCAGCAAAGTTAGAAACAGATTTAGATGCAGAAAAACTTTTCGAAAAATTGAAGGAAATTGAAGTAGAATTAGGCAGAACTTTTACCGAAAAATGGGGACCAAGGGAAATTGATCTCGATCTTTTATTATATAATCACTTAATTTTTTCCAATGATTTTATTAGCTTGCCACATAAAGGTATTATTTATAGGGATTTTGTTCTTCAACCTTTATTTGAACTTGAACCTGAACTTGTTCATCCGGAATTAAATAAAAAGTTAAGCATTATTCTTTTAGAACTTGAAGAAAAATTTGTAGTTAAAATAATACCCGAAAAATTATTCATACCGGGACAAAACAATTGAATAACAACGAAGTAAGATACATAGCAATCGAGGGAGTAATCGGATCGGGCAAAACGGCTCTTGCAAAAAAAATTAAAGCCCGGCTCGATGCAAATCTTATCCTTGAACAATTCGAAACAAATCCTTTCCTGGAAAAATTCTACACCGATAGAAAAAGATATGCTTTCCAGACTCAGATGTTCTTCCTCATTAACAGATTTAAACAGCAGGAAGAATTAAACCAGGAAGATCTCTTCACTCAATATATCGTTGGTGATTATATTTTTGACAAAGACAGAATTTTTGCTTATCTAAATCTTTCCGGTGAAGAACTTAAACTATATGAATCAATATTTCCGTTATTACAGAGAAATTTGCGTAAACCCGATCTGGTTGTGTTTTTGCAGTCGAGTATTGACAGATTGATGTATAATATTAAAAAGCGAAGCAGAAAAATTGAAAGAAACCTTACGCGGAGTTACATTGAAGAATTAAGTGATGCATATACTCATTTTTTCTTCCGGTATAATTCATCCCCATTGCTCATAGTAAATTCTACTGAAATTGATTTCGTGAATAAGGAAGATGATTTTG
>JALHTS010000705.1 GCA_022865965.1 Ignavibacteriaceae bacterium | reverse complement strand
CTTTCGCAGGTAAAACACTATATAAATGGCACTCCGGCGCACCGGATGATGAGAGTTACATCAAAGGATTGCAAGAATTGACTCAAGCGATTAACAAACTTGCAAAGGATTTAGGTGTTAGTAAGATTGAAATTCCAACTAATGAAGCGGAAGGTAAAACGATAACAAAATCAGATAAAGAATTTGTTACAGAGGCTTATGGTGATGCTCTTTGCGAAATTGCCAAAACAAATAAGAAACTTGTTGTTTTAGATGGTGATCTTTCTGCTGATTGTAAACTTAGAAAATTTGAAAAAATGTATCCCGATAGATTTATTGAAAATGGAATCGCTGAGCAGGATATGGTTTCTATGGCTGGAGGATTAGCAAGAATGGGATTGATTCCTGTTGTTAATACCTTTGCAAGCTTTCTTGCCGCACGTGCCAATGAACAGATTTATAATAATGCTGGAGAAAAAACAAAAGTAATTTACACATGTCATTTTTCAGGAATGATTCCCGCCGGACCGGGCAAATCTCATCAAAGTGTTAGAGATATTTCTTTGTTTGGGGCATTACCAAATGTTACTATTATTCAACCTTGTAATGGTGAAGAAACAAAGTGGGCAACGGAATATTGTGTTAATCAAGCAGAAGAAAATTGTATGCTTAGATTGGTTATCGGACCATCACCTGAAAAAATTGAATTGCCAAAGAATTATAAATTTAAAGTCGGAGTCGGAGTCGGAGCTGAATTAACGGAAGGCAAAGATGCAATACTTTTTGGTTATGGTCCTGTTATGCTTCACGAAGCACTGGTTGCTGCAGATTATCTGAAGAAAATTGATTTTGGTTTGAAAGTAATAAATATGCCCTGGCTAAATAAAATTGATAACAATTGGTTGTCATCCGTTACAAAAAATTACAAAAAGATTTTTATTCTAGAAGACCACTCAGCGATTGGTGGATTGGGTGATAGAATATTAAACGCCCTAGTTAATAACGGAGAAATAACTGGGAAAGAATTTACAAACTTTGGACTTAGAGAATACCCCGAATGCGGGACTCCGCTTGAAGTTTTAGAATTTCATAAACTTGATGGAAAATCTTTAGCAAAAAGAATTTCAGGAGTTGAAGATATTGAAACCACAGAAGGAGTAAAGCAAAAATATACTGCTGATGCTCCGCAGTGAGTTATTTTATCCCAAAGGTTTTTAAGATGATTTTTAAAATTGAGAGTAAAGCAATAATTGATAGAATAATGACAAGGATACCTAGAACGAATATTAGATAATTTAAAGTCTGATGATATCCGATTAAAAACAATGAGATAATTGAAATTATTAATACTGTTAAATTCAAATAAAGTACTTTTGGTATATCTTTTTTGATTGTGTTTTCTTTTTCGTTTAATAATTCAAATTGAGAAACTAACCCACTATAATAAAAATAGCGTTTTTTATCTTTCTCTATTTTAGGGAGCAAATCCTTTTTTATTACAGGGATAATTCCACTTTTTAAGATTTCTAACTTGCCTTCATCATCTGGATGATATTGTCTCGAAGCCTCCTCAGATATCCTTTTCTTTTTTGTATCAATCTTATCAAAGTAACTTATATAAAACATTGAACCAAGAGTAACAAGGGCAGCAAACCCCTGAAATACTGCACTAAAAAAGTATCTTAATGTATCAACCATGATAGCTATTTAAGATGAGTGAATAAATTATATAAATTTCCTTTTGTAACGTAACTAAATTGTCTTAAATCGGCAATGAAAAGAATAGAAAAGGGGAGGAGATATAATAGAAGCATACAGAGGATGCGCTGCAGTAAAATCTATTTAAAATCAGATTTTATTCTTTTGTTTGGCAATTAAATTTTTAATTTGAAACGCGTGGCGGATTGGATGCATAACTGCGTGTTCCAACATTGCGTCTATACAGTAATCAACACCCCAATTTGATTTATAGACTTTGTCCTCAAAAAGTTCCGGCTCAACATTTATTAATGGAAGTTCCCACTTTTCAATTAGATGAGAAATATGTTCTTCAGCTTTCTCTTCAATGTTTTCAACTACAGGAG
>JALHTS010000113.1 GCA_022865965.1 Ignavibacteriaceae bacterium | reverse complement strand
TTGCATGATCCTGATCTTATCATTCTTGATGAACCAACAACAGGATTAGATCCGCAAGGGATGAAAGAAATTCGTGACCTGATTTTACAACTAAGTAAAGATCAGAAAAAAACTATTTTCCTTTCATCTCATATTCTTCACGAAGTTGAACTGGTTGCTAACAGAATGGTTATTATCGATAAAGGAATGACAAAAGTTGAAGGATATGTTCAGGATTTATTAAATGCAAACTTACTTAAAGTCACTTTTGAAGTCGATGATGAAGAGAAATCCTTTAGTCTATTTAAAGAAACAAAATGGATAGATAAGATTGACTCTAAATCAAAAGGTTCATTAGTGTTTTTTATTCAGAATGAAGAGATATATTTAATTAATAAACTAATGGTTGAAAACGGAATAAAAGTCAGTGCAATAATTCCAACAAAATCGCTTGAAGATTATTTCCTCAAAATTACTGATGAGGTTGCATAATGCTTACACTTCTGAGAATTGAGCTCTATAAAATCTTCAAAAAATGGAGAACCTATATCGGATTTATCGCAATTGGGTTACTTGTTCCTCTAATTCATATAGCAATGCTTGTTGAAGGCAGCCGTACTTTGAATTTTATGACTCAGAATATTCAGCAATCTTTTGTATTCGTTGGAAATCTTTTAAATGGATATTTAGTATCATATATTACACTAGCCAGTCTGGCAGTACACATTCCGTTTTTAATTGCTCTGGTTGCGGGAGATTTATTAGCCGGCGAAGCAACGTCTGGTACTTATAGATTACTTGTAACAAGACCGATTTCCAGAACTCAAATTGTCGTTTCAAAATTTCTTGCCGGAATTATTTATACAAATCTGCTCGTACTTTGGCTTGCAATAGTCAGTCTTGGTTTAGGATTAATTCTTTTTGGCGTTGGAGAGCTGATAGTTATTAAGGCTGAGGCCATAATAATTTTTGAACAAGCTGATGTGCTTTGGAGATTTCTGCTTGGATACGGATTTGCAACTTTAGGAATGTCGGTGGTAGCTGCACTTGCTTTTTTCTTTTCATCCTTGGTTGAAAATGCAATAGGTCCGATCATCAGCACAATGGCTGTAATAATAGTATTCTTAGTTATTTCAGCCCTTCAGGTAGATTTTTTTACAGAGATAAGACCATACTTATTCACTAATTACATAATGAGCTGGAGATTGTTTTTTGATGATCCGATTGATTTTGGGGAAATAATAAAAGCTGCGGCTATTCTTATTGGTCACATCACTCTGTTTTTTACCGCCGCTCTTTTAATCTTTAAAAGAAAGGATATTTTAACTTAGTGAGGATAATGATGTATAAAATAATAGTGATTTTTTTAGCAATAAATTTTCTGATCATTCCACAGAAAAAAGATCCCGATCAGATTCTTCAAAAAATTGTAGCGAATTTTGAAAAAGTCAAAGACTATGAAGTAGATGTTAATATTAAAGTTGATGTGGAATTTCTAAAAGTTCCTGAATCGAACGCTAAAATATTTTTTAAGCAACCTGATAAAATTGCTCTTAAGAGTGAAGGTTTTGCCATGCTGCCTAAAAACGGATTTAATTTTTCTCCAGCTATCTTACTGAAAGACGACTACACGTCAATTTATGAAAAAGAAGAAATTTTAAATGATCATAAAACTGCTGTGATTAAAGTAATTCCACTCGGCACAAATGCAGACGTAATACTTTCAACTCTCTGGATTGATGAAGAGAAAAATGTTATCCGAAAAATAGAATCAACTACTAAAATTAACGGTACTTTTACAATAGACTTTTCCTATGATGAAAAAATGAATTATCCACTTCCATCTAAAATGGTTTTTTTGTTTAACATTGATAAAATGAATTTACATTCCGGAATGATTGGCGAGCCTGAGACCAAAAAGAAATCAAAAGCAAGTTTAGGCAGCACGATAACAAAAGGAAAAGTTTACGTTAATTATTCAAATTACAAAGTGAATAAAGGAATTCCGGATTCTATTTTTGAAGAGGAAATAAACTAAAAATTCCAAGTAAAATTTTTTAAGCAGAATATTTCTTAAAAATAATCGAAGTATTATGTCCACCAAATCCAAACGCATTACTAAGAGCGTATTTAACTTTTCTATCCTGCGGTTTATTGAATGTATAATTCAAATCACATTCCGGATCAGGATGTTCAAAATTAATTGTTGGCGGAATTTTGTTATTAATAAGTGCAAGAATTGTAGCAATTGCTTCAACAGCACCGGCAGCACCAAGAAGATGCCCGGTCATGCTTTTTGTTGATGAGAGATTCATCTTATATGCATGCTTACCAAAAACTTTTTTAATTGCTTTAGTCTCGCCAATATCGCCAAGCGGAGTTGCGGTACCGTGCATATTAACATAATCAAACTCTTCGGGTTTTATTTCAGCCATTTTAATAGCCATCTCCATTGAAAGAATTGCTCCGGCACCATCAGGGTGAGGCGCTGTTATATGATGAGCATCAGCGGATAAACCAACTCCAACCATTTCGGCATAAATTTTAGCTCCTCTAGCAATAGCACGATTAAGCTCTTCAAGGACTAAAGTGCCCCCGCCTTCGCCCATTACAAAACCATCGCGTGTTGCATCGAATGGTCTGCTTGCTGTTTCAGGTGAATCATTTCTTGTGGATAAGGCTCTGTTTGCATTAAATCCGCCAACTCCCATTTCGTTGATTGAAGCTTCGCTTCCGCCGGCAATCATAACATCTGCAAGACCATTTTTAATAAGAAGAAAGCTGTCAATCATATTATTATTTCCTGTGGCGCACGCTGAAACAGTACAGTAATTCGGACCACGAAAACCGTATTGCATTGAAATGTGACCTGCGGCAATATCAGGAATTAACATTGGTATAAAGAAGGGAGAAATTCTATTGGGACCTTGTTCGTGATTTATGATAGCTTGTTGATAAAAAGTTTGTATTCCACCAATACCACTTCCATATATTACACCGATTCTTGATCTTTCTTCGTCAGATAAATTTTCCGGATTAAGTCCGCTGTCTTTAATAGCTTGTTGAGTTGCAACAAGGGCATATTGTGCAAAAGGATCAAGTCGACGAGCAGTTTTTCTGTCGAGATAGTTGCCGGCATCAAATCCTTTTAACTCGCAGGCAAATTTGGTTTCTAATCTTGATGTGTCGAAAGCCTTAATTGGTGCAGCACCACTTTTACCTTCCATCATAGAATTCCAAAATTCTTCAACAGTTAAACCAATTGGAGTTAAAGCCCCTAAACCGGTAATAACTACACGTCTGTTTTCTAATGCCATTATCTGCCTTTCTTAATATGAAATAGATTAGTATTTGTTGAAAATTCAGGCGTAAAGATAAAGAAATCTATAGGATTTTAATAAGGATTTTAATGTGGATATTTGCTTGTATTAAAGGTTAAAACTTATCTTCAGTAAGACGAAAAATTGTCCATTCATCAAGAGAAATTGCACCTCTGGATTTATAAAACTCTATAGCTGACGTATTCCAATCTAACACTGACCACTCAACTCTTCCACAGTTTCTTTCTTTTGCGATGGAAATGATTTTTTCTAATAAAGTTTTTCCAATTCCTTTACTGCGCAATTCAGGTTTTACGTAAAGATCTTCCAGATATAAACCGGGCTTGCCCACGAAAGTAGAAAAATTATGAAAGAATAATGCGTATCCGACAACTTGACTATTATACTCAGCAATCAAAACTTCAACAAATGAATTATCCCCGAAAAGAATTTGATGTAAATCTTGTTCGGTTGTTTTCAGTTCGTGTACAAGTTTTTCATACTCAGCTAATTCTTTTATCAGACCAAGAATTATGGGAACATCAGCAGGAACAGCTTTTCGAACACAAAGATTTTCATTCATACATTATTCTTCAAGAAGAGAATTAAGAATAAGAAATTCACTGATTTCATCCAGAGGAATCATTACTTCGATATTGCCCATTGAATATGGAGCAATTTCATAAGGATCAAATTGAAAAACCAAAGCACCATCTACTAAATAAAAGTCTTGATCCAGATTTAATTCCAAAGTGTCCTCAAATAATCCTGCATCGAAAAGAGATTCAACTTCAAACATTTCCTTAATTTTATCTTCACTTATTCTTGTAACAAAGGGAAGTGATTCAGCCTTAATAATTTGATTTAGACTTAAAAGATTTCCTGAATTTAAATCAATAGTGTAACCCAGCGAAAAGTAATTTCCATGTGCTCCGCCGGTAAACTCGTAATGATTAAGTGCTAAACTAAGAATTGATTGGTTGAGTAATTTAATATCAAAACCTGTTTCAAAACTGAAAAACATTCCAGCTTCATAATCTGTTGTTGGAAATGAATCGAGTATAGTAACAAATTCTTCAAATAACTCAACAGATTTTAAGAATTCCTCTTCTAAAAATAAATTGATTTTATCTTCAACAGATTTATTAGACAGTCCGAAAACTTTTGGATAAGTAATTTCTATTACAGTTGAGCTGTCTTCAGATTCATCATAATAATCGAGAGCCCGGATGTAAATTGAATCGGCAGGTTCTATAGTTGAGCAGACAGTATTTCCATAAACTTCGGAAATTAAAAATCCAAGAGTGATTGCTGCTAATAAAAACTTATTCATTTTTATTCTCCGTTGAGAATTGTGAATTGTCTCCTGTTTTATTTCTCTGTTCGAACCAGAAATTTAATCTTAAAGCACCTTCTGCAAAAATATAACCTAGAAGCATTCCAAATAATGCTCCGCCAATTATATCAGACGGATAATGAAGCCCTAGATACACTCTTGAAAGTGCCACAAAAAAAGCTGTTATGAAAAGTATCCACTTTAATTTTGGAAACAGACGATAAAAAAACATCGCTGCTGCAAAGTTGTTAATTGCGTGATTTGAAGGAAATGAATAACTGCCTGTGCAGCCAAGAGGTGTAATTATATCTGACAAGGCATTACAAGGGCGTATACGTGCAATAATTTCCTTTAAAACTCTATGTCCAAGCTGATCGCCGACGAGAATTAGTAATATAGCGCCAACTACCGCAATTTTACCTATACGCCCACCTTTAGTCCAGCTTATTCCAATCAGAATTATGTAGGCTATATACCAGTTATTAACATTGGTTATTATTGAGAAAAATTTATCAAGGAAGCCGGTTGAAAGTGTGTGGTTAAAAAAATATAGTACGTTTAAATCGATTGAGTATAAAATGTCTGTCATGTATAGTATTATGCTAAAATAACTATTGCTAATCTATACAAAAACAGTAACTGTAACACTATTATTTAATGAAAAAATTGTGGATTTTTACACAAGTAATAATATAGACTATAATATAATGAGCGAACAGAACTCAATACTTGATTTTTTATTCAAACCAACTTTACCGTTTAATGATGAAAGATATGATCAGATTGTAAAGGAATCAAATCTTTACCTTATTACTCCTCTTAAAGTCTTAGCATTCTTTGTCTCTATATCCGGTCTTTTCGCAATGTTGTTTGAAGTACACTATCATCAGGCATTTGCAATTGAAGTATATATTACACGTTTGGTCGCAACTTTGATTTCCTTCGGCATTCTTGTTATGATGTATACCAAATTTGCGGCTCGTGCTTCAATTGTTTTCGTTCACATATTATTGCTTACTATAATTATCTCGTCCGGGATAATGATACTTCTCTTACCGCATACCCTTGTGTATAATTCACATATAGTTGGATTAATGATATTCACTTCAGCAATGTTTCTTACCTGGGATGTTAAAAATCAAATTTTAGTCGCAATCTATTATAATATTGTTTTTGCTGTGGCAATACTGTTTAATGATCAACAGATTTATTTCCTTCCGAATATGTTCGTGTCGGTTATATTTGTTTTATTTTTTAGCCTTATTTCAGTTATTGGCAGTGCCATTAATTTCAGAATGAGGTTGCAGTTATCAGAAAAATCTTACAAAATTGAACAGTCTGAACAGCGTTACCGTTCTATATTTTATAACTCAACAGAAGGTATTTTTCAAATAACACCCGAGGGAAAGTTTCTTACGATAAATCCCTCATTTGCCCGGATGCTCGGCTATGAAATGATTTCCGAATTAATGAAGAAGAACATGAAACAGATTGTCACAAATCTGGTTGAGAGAGATAAGCTTATAAAAATATTAAATGAAAGAGACAAAGCAACAGATTTCAGACTTACATTCATAAGAAGAAATGGTGAAGAAATTACTACGAGTATGAATGTAATTAAACTCAAGGATGATGTCTCTGACAAATATTATTTTGAAGCTAGTGTCACCGATGTTTCAAAACAACTTGCAGCAGAGCAGGATAGAAACAGAGCTGAAATCAGTTTAAGAAAAGAAAAAGAAAAATCGGATCGGCTTGCTCAGGAAGCACTTAAATTAAGTGGCTTAAAGACAAAGTTTCTTGCTAATATGAGTCATGAAATAAGAACTCCGATGAATGGAATAATCGGATTCTTATCGTTAATTGAAAATGACATTTATGAAAATAAAGAAGAACTAAAACAGTACGTAATTACGGCAAAGCAATCCGCCGAAGCTTTGCTGGAGATAATAAATTCCATACTTGATCTCAGTAAAATTGAATCCGGCAGGGTAGAACTTGAAAGACTAAATTTTAATTTCAAAAAAATACTTGATCAGTCAATTTCTATTATTCAGGCAAAAGTAGTAGAAAAAGGTCTTAAGATAAACATGAAGATGTCTGATGAAAGTGAACTGAATTTTATCGGTGATCCCACAAGAATACGACAGATATTTATAAACCTTTTAAGCAACGCTGTTAAGTTTACGAATGAAGGTGAAATTAACATTGAGATAAAAACAGAACCTTCTACATCAAACAGAATTAAAATTTTAGTGTCTATTACTGATACTGGCATTGGGATACCTGCAGATAAAATAAATTTACTTTTTAAAGCATTTTCACAAGTTGATGGTTCTGAAGGTAGCAAACTTGGCGGTACAGGTTTAGGGTTGGTTATTTGCAAAGAATTTGTCACAATGATGGGTGGTGCGATCAGATGCGAAAGTGTTGAAGGCCATGGAAGTAGATTTTCGTTTGAAATATTTGTATTTAAATCAATTGAAAGTTCTGAACTTCAGCTAGATGCTTCTCAGAAATCTACTTTTGTCAAGGATAAATCCATAAAAGATGAAAATTCAATAATTAAGCATAACTTTGAAAAGAGAAAAAAATATAAACTGCTGCTTGCTGAAGATAATTTGATAAATCAGAAAGTAGTTTTAAAGATTCTGGCATCTTCTGGTTTTAATACTGACGCTGTATTAAATGGCAGCGATGCTTTGGCAGCATATTCAAATAATCATTATGATTTGTTATTGATGGATGTCCAGATGCCCGAAATAGATGGACTTGAAGTTACTGCTAAAATCAGAAAAATGGATTCACCCAAAAACAGAGTACCTATTATTGCCATAACAGCTCACGCTTTGATTGGAGACCGTGAAAAATGTCTTAAGGCCGGAATGGATGAGTATATTTCAAAACCAATTAAAAATTTTGAACTACTCGGATTGATTGATAAACTTTTAAAAGTTGAATCAACTCCGGAACAAAAGGAGGAAGAAAAATTGTCTGATAATAATAAATTTTTAGACTTAGATAGATTACATAAAGTTAGTCTTGGAGAAGAATCTTTCGAAATTGAATTACTTAAAGATTACGTTTCAGATACTAAATCTAAATTTGAGCAGATGATAAAAGTACTTGAAGCTAATAACATGAAAAAATTAAGTGAGCTTGCTCATTCAATGAAAGGTTCAAGTTATACCGTTGGTGCTAGCCAATCCGGCGATGAGTCCATGGGAATAGAGTTATCTGCAAAAAATAATGATTTTGAGAGTTGTAGTGATAGAATGTTAAAGTTAAAATCGGCAATTGAAAAAACCGAAGTTGAAATTAATAATTATCTGAACGAACAAAATTAGAGATAAAAAAAAGCAATCTTCTAAAATTAGTTTCAAAAGATTGCTGTCAGAAAATATTTATTATTTGTTTTTTTAGTTAAACTCAGAAAGAACTTTTCTGATAACTCCAATTGCGAAATCAATTTCTTCTTTTTTAATAACTAAAGGCGGAGCAAATCTAATAATATCTCCGTGAGTTGGTTTTGCAAGCACCCCATTATTCTTTAACTCAACACAAACATCCCAAGCAGTTTTTCCATTTTTCGAAGGTTTAATTACTACAGCATTTAACAATCCTTTGCCGCGTACTAATAAAACGTTTTCAAACTCATCAACCATTTTTTGTATTTCTGAACGAAAATATTTGCCCATTTTATCGGCATTATCAGCCAGTTTTTCTTCAACCAGAACCTGTAAAGATGCTATAGCTACTTTACAAGCTAAAGGATTTCCGCCGAAAGTGGAACCATGTTGGCCGGGTTTAATTGTAAGCATAATGTCATCGTCTGCAAGAATTGCTGATACGGGCATTGTACCACCAGACAATGCTTTACCTAAAATTAAAATATCGGGTCTTACATTTTCATAATCAGATGCAAGCATTTTACCTGTTCTTGCCAAACCTGTCTGAACTTCATCACAGATCAGAAGTACGTTCTTCGATTTACAAAGTTGCTCTGCTTTTTTTAGATATCCATCATCGGGAACCATAACACCTGCTTCACCTTGAATTGGTTCAACCATAAATGCACAAACATTCGGATCTTCTAAAGCTTTTTCTAAAGCAGGAATATCATTGAAAGGAATTTTTACAAATCCCGGTAAAAACGGACCATAGCCTTCGTAAGAATCAGGATCAGTCGAAGCAGAGACTGCCATCATCGTTCTGCCGTGAAAATTTTCATTAGCAACAATAATTTTAGCTTCATTTTTCTTAATGCCTTTAACATCATAGCCCCATCTTCTTGCAAGCTTTACGGCAGTTTCATCACCTTCAACTCCGGTATTCATAGGCAACACTTTATCATAACCAAATAATTCCGTGATGTATTTTTCATACTCACCTAAAACATTGTTGTAGAAAGCGCGAGAAGTAAGTGTAAGAGTTTTTGCCTGGTCGTTCATTGCTTTTACAATTTTTGGATGACAATGTCCCTGATTTACAGCAGAATAAGCTGAAAGGAAATCAAGATATTTTTTGCCTTCGACATCCCAAACCCAGACGCCTTCACCTTTGGCAATTACAACATCAAGCGGATGATAATTGTGTGCACCGTACTTATTTTCTAATTCAATATAATCTTTAGAGAGCATAATACATTCCATTAATTTTATTAAGAAAAATTACTTTTTTGGCTATTAAAATTAGCCTGTAAGAGCTAAATAAACAACTCAAATTCACTTTCTTGAAGATATGCTTCATTACACTTTTTCGAGATTTACACTCATAATTAGAAGTCTTTCTTGGCTTTTTATGGAAATTCCATGAATAAAAATCCCTTGTTATTTGGAGATGACAACAGTAATTTGAGCCGGATTTAATACAAATATTTTAACTATGATTGATCTTGAAACACATTCTTTTGACATAAAAACCTCAGGTAACTGCCATCTGACAGATATTACAGCAAAAGTGCAGGATGTAATAAATTCTTGTGGATTTGTTGAGGGCAATGTTATTGTTTTTGCTGTTGGTTCCACTGCTGGAATTACTACGATTGAATATGAACCGGGTCTAATGAAAGATTATCCTGCATTCTTTGAAAAAATTATTCCTTCGAATGTTAGTTATCATCACGATCAGACCTGGCATGACGGAAACGGACACTCACATTTACGTTCTGCCTTGCAAGGAACTTCTCTTTCAGTTCCATTTAAAGATGGTGATTTACTTTTAGGGACGTGGCAACAAATCATTTTTGTTGATTTCGATAACAGGAGCCGTTCAAGAAAAATTATTGTTCAAATCATTGGAAAAAAATCAGAATAAAACTCGGGATATTTATGAAACTCAGATTATTATTTCTAATTACTACTTTTTTTGTTGGAACCGGAATTTCCCAAACAATGATCTCTTCAGCGGTGACAGTGTTGATATTTTTAATCTATCAACCCCTTATCTACTTGAACCGGGTGAATTTCATATCTATACAACTGTAAAGCTGCCAACACCTGAAGAGGGAATACTTTCCGATGTTGAAACTTTGGAAAGTGGAATAGTAAATGAATATCAGTTATCACAGAATTATCCCAATCCCTTTAATCCATCAACAGTAATACGATATAGTATTGTAAATTCAGGAAATGTAAGCTTAAAGATTTATGATGTACTGGGAAGAGAGATTAAAAATCTTGTGAACCAGCACCTATCTAATGGAACTTATGAAGTAAACTGGAAGGGTGATGATAACTTTGGGAATAAAGTAAGCATAGGAATTTATTTTTACAGGATTGAAACTGAAAACTTTGTCGAAACTAAAAAGATGATCCTATTAAAATAATTTCATAACAGTTATTAGTATCTGAATGAGGCGAACAATTTTTGTTCGCCTTTTTATTTTTTAGTTAGCTGTGCAAGTATAACAGCAGCAGCAGACGCAACATTTAATGATTCTGCTTTTCCGGTACCGGGAATAGTTATTTTATCATCAGCAAAATTTAATATATCTGAAGATGGACCGGTAGACTCGTTTGAGAAGACTATTAGTGATTTACCAGGCTTAATCAAGGAAAAAATACTTTTGCCATTTAGATCAGTGCAAAGGATCTTAAATCCATTTTGTTTGAGAACTGATAATTCCTCAAAGCCAAAATCTTCATAAATGTTAAGATGGAAAATTGAACCCATTGATGATCTGATTACTTTTGGATTAAGATATTCAGCAGAATTTTTACTTATAAAAATATTTTTTATACCGAACCAATCACACGATCTTAAAATAGTTCCAACATTACCGGGATCAGAAATATTATCCAGATAAACAATCAAATTGTCGTTATCAAATTTTCTTATATTAAATTTGTTTTCTTTGATTACAAAAACAGCGGCAATTCCCTGCGGAGATTTTGTATCGGAAAGTTTTTTAAATTCCTGATTTTTAATTATTTCTATTTTTATTTGTCTTTGTTTAATTAATTTTATTAACTCTTCATTATTTGAAAAGAATTCATTTGTCGTAAACACAATTTCACATGCATATTTAGAAATTATTCCTTCCTTAACAATCTTTTCACCCTCGACTAAAAATTTATTTTCCTGACGACGATGCTTTTTCTGATGAAGTGAAACAAAATACTTAAGTTCATTTTTAGTAATCATAAAAGCGGCTCATAATTTTGATTTTTATTTTCCGATTGATCTTTTTCAAGCTGACGAAGGTATTCCCAGCTATAAATCCCGTTATTGTGCCCATCTTGCCATGTAATTCTAATTGCATATCCGCCAACAACGTCAATGTTTTTAATCTTATACATTTCAGGAGAAAACATCTGTAACTTTGGAGGACGATAAGTTCTGAGAAGAATTGTTTCACCTTTGCATCCTGCGCATGGGCATTCATCCCGCATATATTTTATTTTAAGCAATGTTTCGGAATCATCTTCCCATTTTAGAAGGAGATTCTCTTTATCAACAATTTTTATTTGTTTTGCCTGCATTACTTTGTTTTCTTTATGATACAATTCAAATATAAAGATTTGTTTATTTGATTTTAATGCATCTTAAATCATTCAACACTATTTTTGTACCGATAATTTATTAAATAAGTTAAAGGATATGACTTTTATTATAATATTGTTTTTGGTGCTTCTAGTTGTAAATGGACTTATTGCTGCATCTGAAATTGCAATTTCTACATTCGGTGAAAATAAAATTGAGGAAATGAAAAATGAAGGGGACAAAACTGCTAAAGTATTTGAAAAATATCTCACCAAACAAGAAAGTGTTTACGGAACAATTCAGGTTATTTATTCATCCATAAATGTTTTATTGGCAGTTATTGGATATTTGATAATAGACTCATTTATTAATCCAATATTAAGTGAACAGTTTAATAACAACAGTAATTTTTTACTTCCCACTTTAGTGATATTCATTTCGGTCGTTATTCTAACAATTATATTCATTGTGTTCAATATTCTTCTTCCCAAAGCATTAGCTTTTAAGTATTCTGAAACAATAGGTAAAAGATCTGTCGGACTTCTTCTTTTCTTATCGAAAATTTTTGGATTCATTCCAGCGGTTATAACCTTGATAAGTAATTTTTTGCTTTTACCGCTAAAAGAAAAGACTAATTTTTCACAACTGCGTCCCTCTGAAGATGAAATTCTGGATATTATTTCTGAAGGAGTAAAGTCTGGAGCATTGGATGAATCCGAGCAGGAAATAATTGAGAATATTTTTGAGTTCACGGATCTTCGTGCGAACGAAGTAATGATTCCGAGAACTGAAATGGTTGCCGTTGATATTCTTGAAAGTGATATGAATAATATTGCTGAGATAATTAAATCCGGACATACTTTAGTTCCAGCTTATGAAGATAATCCCGATAATATCATTGGTGTACTTCATACAAAGGACATAGTAAAAAATGTGATTGAGAATAAAGAAGAACCAATAAGAAAATTAATACGTCCGGTGTATTTTGTTCCTGAAACAAAACTCATTTCACAAATACTAAGAGACATGCAGAAACAGGGTGAAAGGTTATTCATAGTAACCGATGAATATGGAGGTACTGAAGGAGTGATTACTATGGAAGATATTCTTGAAGAGATTGTAGGAAAATTTAAAGATAGTTCGAAGGGAGAGATTCATCAATTCACTCGTTTGCCGGATGGCACTTATTATATTTTAGGAACAATGCACATAGATGAGTTTAATGAAACTTTTAATTATCATTTACCGGAATCGGATGAGTATAACACAATCGCTGGTTTTATTAGTGACAAAACCGGAAAG
>JALHTS010000704.1 GCA_022865965.1 Ignavibacteriaceae bacterium | reverse complement strand
TCATCAACATCAAGTCCTTCATGTTCATAAACTTTTTTTAGCAGCTCATTTTTTTCTTTAAGATTAGCCCGGATTTTCTTTTCGAGTTCTGCTCTATTTAACAGATCAACTATTCTTATTCCCTTACGGGCAAATTTATCTATATAACACGGACCAATACCTCTTCCGGTTGTACCAATTTTGTTATCACCGCTTTCGCTGATTGAATCTAATAATTTATGATAAGGCATTATCAAGTGAGCATTATGACTGATGAACAATCTGCCTTCAACAGTAATTCCGTTTTTCTCAAGAAGTTCAATTTCATCTAACAGTGCTGTGGGATCAATAACAACACCGTTACCAATTACACAAATAACATCATCTCTTAAAATTCCGGATGGTATAAGATGAAGAATATATTGTTTATCACCAATTATTACGGTATGACCGGCATTTGCACCGCCCTGATAGCGGGCAACTATTTTAAACTTTTCGCTGAGTATATCAACTATTTTACCTTTACCTTCATCGCCCCACTGACTGCCGACTAAAACTGTTGCACCCATTAGATTCTATACCTTAAATATTCTTAGGTTTAAACAAATAAAACTCCGAATAGAAATCCGGAGTTTATTGAATTAAATAAAAAACTTAAAATTAATCAGCTAAGCTTTTTACAGCTTCATCAACTGATTCGTAAGACTCAAAAATTGTAATAAGCTTTGTTATAATAAGAAGGCTTTCAATTTTATCTGTAACGTTAGCAAGCTTAAGATGACCATCTGCTTTTTTCATTGTTGTCAATCCGCTGATAAGCATTCCCAAACCGGAACTGTTCATGAACTTAACCGAAGAAAGATCTACAATTACGTTTTTTTTGCCTTCATCAATTAGTTTATGGAGGGTTTCGGTAAAATCTTTAGTATCCTCTCCGCCCATCACATTTCCTTTAAGTTCTACTACTACTGCGTTATACTTTTCAACAAGTTTGGTTCTCATAAAAAATCTCCGTAAAATTTATTGATAATTTACTTAGATGACTTTATTTATGCAAGGTTATATATATTAAAAAATACCATTTATCAGAAAGTTAAGATTTAATTAAGTCTATTTTTTAGTTTAGCGGAACCAGAAAACAAAAAAGGCGTCTAAAACAATGAATCCCGAAAATAAGGAGAATATGGAAGTTCCAAAGATTCTGAAACTTGATGATGATTTTTCACTTATTAAACGGTTTATCGATGGCGAGGAAGAAATTTTTAATGAGCTGGTTCGCCGTCATAAAGAAAAGGTTAGAAATATAGTCTATCTGACCTTAAGTGACAGAGATTATGTGGATGATATAGCCCAGGATGTTTTTATAACTGTTTACAGAAGCTTAAAAAATTTCCGGTTTGAATCTCAGTTCACAACCTGGCTTTACAGAGTTACGGTGAATAAGTGTAAAGATCATCTCCGCAGAAAAAATATCAGGAAAATAATTCTTCCGTTTAAGGATACACAGGAAGATCCAGGATATGAATTTTCTCCTGAAAGTTCGGATACAAAAGAAATTATCCAGCAGGCAATAGCAAAACTGCCGGACAAAATGCGAATACCTCTTGTATTAAAAGATATTGAGGGATTCAGTTACCAGGAAATTGCAGAAACAATGCAATGTGAAATTGGAACAGTTAAATCAAGAATATTTAGAGCCAGAGAGGGGCTTAAAAAAATTCTTCAGCCTCTTGAAGAGGAATTATTGAGATGAAAACATATAATAAAGTTAAGGAATTACTTTCCGCCTATATTGACGGAGAGCTTTCT
>JALHTS010000112.1 GCA_022865965.1 Ignavibacteriaceae bacterium | reverse complement strand
GCACCATAAACAGATTTATCAGGGGCGGAATAATGGCCTGCATAAGCAGAAGTAAAACATATTGAACCACCAAATGAATCTTTTACAACATTTGCGAAATGTTTAGCAATAAGGAAGTTGGTTTTAAGATTCATATTCATCATCTTATCAAACTCATCAACTTTAGTTTCCCAGGTTGGAACTCCTCCAAAGAATCCACCAATGGTGGAGAAAAGGAAATAAAATGTTTCCGAATCTCTTTGAACATTCTTAAATGCTTTTTGAACATTTTCTTCAACCGAAAGATCTTCAATAATAATTTGTTTGATTTTGTTATCCGAAGTTTTTAAATCAAACTTTCTATCAAATAAATAAATACTATCAAAATTCTTTTGCGATAATATTTTTACAACCCCTGAACCCAACGCACCGTTAGAACCAAAAATCAACAAATCTTTTTTCAATTATTACCTCATATATCTGAATATAGCAGTAACCGGAAAGTGGTTACTGTAACCTCCAAGATATCTTCTTCCGCCATAAGTTGGAAATGGCGCTCCCTGGAATGAACCTGAGTGTGTTACCATTAAATAAGGTTTATAAACTTCAAATGAGCCGCACTTATAAAGTAATCCGTCACCAGTAAGTAATTCTCTGGAGATTATTATTTGATCGAGCATATTCCAGTTATCCCGATATTTATAAGAACCTTCTCCAGCTTCATATCTTTGATACGAGGCATTGAATAGATCGGAAACATTTTCCTCAGTTAAATCCATACTGGAAATTGAATCACATAAAAATGGAGCTGCATTAAGAGTATTAAAGATTGAACTGTTTGTCGGTTCATCGTTAAAATCTCCCATAATAATAATTTTTGCTTCAGGATTATACTTTAGAACCTTATCAACTGAGTTTCTTAAAGTTTGTGCCGCTTCAATTCTATTTGGTTCAGATTCTTCTTCTCCACCTCTTCTGCTTGGGAAATGATTTACATAAATATGAATTGTATCCTGGGAAAGTGATAATAAAGTTACGTGTAAAACTAATCTTGTATTGAATCCGGCAGATAACTTAACAGTGTCACCGGTTATAGATAATAATTTAAATTTATCCGATCTATACATCAGTCCGTTATCTATTCCTCTATTATCCGGCGATTCAACTGCAACAGATTTATAATTGAAATCTGAAAGGAAGTTATTTGCCATAGAATCAAGAAGATATTGATGTTCAAGTTCACAAACTCCAAGAATGTCCGGAGCATTGTTATCATTCATTGATCTTATAATGCGGGCAAGATTATACATTTTTCGTTCAAGGCGTTCTTCTGTCCATTCATAACTTCCGGATGGAAGAAAGTCTTCATCATTTTTATTCGGATCATCCACAGTATCAAATAAATTTTCAAGATTCCAGAATGCAATGAATATATATTCATCGGGATTTTGAGCACATTTAGAAAAAACAGTTGAACTGAAAAAGATGAGCAATAATAAGAGAAATATTCTTTTCATTAGACTTTCAATATATTTAAAATTATCACGACTAACATATGAAAGACAGACCTATTAGAAAAGAACTAATTAAATCCTCTAATCACTCTGGCTTAATATTTTAAGTTATGGTTCTTATTCATATTTTGAACCTCAAATTATTCTTCATACTTAATACTTCAAAATAAATGAGCAATAAAAATTTTATTATTATAGACGCACTTGCACTTGCCTATAGAGCTTACTTTGCATTTATAAACCGTCCTTTAACAACAAGCAGTGGCGAACCTACATCAGCAGTCTATGGTTTTATAAACCAGGTTTTAAAAGTCCTGGAAGATCATAAACCCGATTATATAGCAGTTGCATTCGATTCAAAAGAAAAAACGTTTCGTCATGAACGGTATGAAGCTTATAAATCATCTCGTGCCCAAATGCCTGACGATATGATTCCTCAAATAGAAAGAATTAAACAAGTAATTAATGCTTTGAATATTCCCTACTATATCCTTCCCGGTTACGAAGCTGATGATATTGTAGGTACGGCTGTAAAAGAAGCGGAAGCTTCCGGCTTTGAATCTTTTGCTATAACTCCTGACAAAGATTACTTTCAACTTGTTACCGATAAAGTAAAAGTTATAAGACCTGGCAAATCAACTGATGAAGCGGTTCTTTATGATAAGCAAAAAGTAATTGATGAATTAGGATTCGAACCGAAATATATGATTGATTATCTTGCACTTATCGGCGATTCAAGTGATGATATTCCCGGTGTTAAAGGAATCGGGCCGAAAGGTGCAGTACCGTTAATTCAAAAATACGGAATAATTGAAAATATTTATGAACATATAGATGAAATTGAAAAGGCAGGAATAAAGAAAAAACTTATTGAAGACAAAGAGAATGCATTATTGTCAAAGGAACTTGCAACTATTAATTGTAATGTTCCCCTGGAGTTTGATTTTGATAAAGCAAAATTCAAAAAGCCGGACTTCGATCAGTTAAAGGAAATATTTATAGAACTTGAATTTAGAAATCTTTATGCACGCCTACTTAAAGTTTATAATTCAGATTCCAAAACCCCGGAACAAAATAAAGTTGAAGTTGAAGATTTTAAATCAGATGAATTAAAATCGTTTGATAAAAAGAAATCAGCATATCAGCTTATAACAAAACTTGATGAAGCAAAAAAACTTTTTGATAAACTAAATAAATCAGATTTATTTGTTTTTGATACTGAAACAGATGACCTTGACTCATTTAAGTTAAAGATTGCTGGAGCTTCATTCTCTGTTAAAGAAGGTGAAGCTTTTTTTATTGCCATAAATCCTGAAGATGAAGATAATTCTTTGTTTAACGAAAGGTTATCTGACCGACTTCCCATCAAAGATTTTGTAAAGCTGTTCAAACCTTTATTTGAAAATAAAAAGATTAAAAAAGTTTGTCAGAATGGTAAGTTTGATATTTCTGTTATGCGAAGTATAGGAATAGGTGTTGAAAACTTTTACTTCGATACAATGCTTGCAAGTTATTGTCTTGATCCTGATCAGAAACATGGAATGGATAATCTATCTGAGAAATATCTTAACTATAAACCAATTCCACTCAGTAGTCTGATTGGAACTAAAAAAGATCCTACCAAAATATTTGATGTGGATCTAAAAGAACTTTCTGATTATGCTTGCGAAGATGCTGATATAACATTTCGTCTTTATGATAAACTTGATGAAGAATTGAAGAAAGAAGAACAGGCAAAACTTGCTTATGAAATTGAATTCCCTCTTGCTCCGGTACTCGAAGATATGGAGCACAACGGAATCAAAGTAGATAGCAAAGCATTAAAATCTTTCAGTGATGATCTTCTAATTCTTTTAGATAATTATACAGGTGAGATTTATAAATCTGTTGGAACTGAATTTAATATCAACTCCACAAAACAACTTCAGGAAATATTATTTACAAAGCTTAGTCTTTCTAAAGGAAGAAAAATAAAAACTGGATTTTCAACGGATGCGCGTGCTCTTGAATATCTCCGCGGCGAGCATGAAGTGATTGATATAATTTTAAATTACCGACAGGTTACAAAGCTTAAATCTACCTACGCTGATGCAATTCCAAATCTTATTAATCCGAAAACCGGAAGAGTGCATACGGATTTTAATCAAACAGTTGCTTCAACTGGCAGGCTTTCAAGTATAAATCCTAATCTTCAAAATATTCCCATTAGAACGGAAATGGGAAAAGAAATTCGTAAAGCATTTGTTCCCAGGGATAAAAATCATGTTATTCTAAGCGCAGACTATAGTCAGATTGAGTTAAGAATATTGGCGTCAATTTGTGAAGATGAAGCTTTGATGAAAGCTTTCAAAGAAGGTGAAGATATTCATACAAGCACGGCTGCTCTTGTATTTATGGTAAATAAAAAAGATGTTATTCCTGATATGCGTCGTAAAGCTAAAGAAGTTAACTTCGGAATACTTTATGGTATTGGTCCTTTTGGATTGAAAACAAGATTAGGTGTAACTCAGACACACGCAAAAGAAATAATTGATACATACTTTAGAACTTTCAAGCGCGTAAAAAACTTTATGGATGATTCCGTCAATTTTGCTAAAGAAAAAGGTTACGCAGAAACATTAATGAAACGAAGAAGATTCTTAAAAAACATAAACAGCGGCAACAGGGTTGTTAGACAATTTGAAGAACGCGTTGCCATAAACATGCCAATCCAGGGAACTGCGGCTGATATGATTAAGATTGCTATGATAAAAATTCACAATGAACTAAATAAAAGAAAATCTAAAACTAAAATGATTCTTCAAGTACATGACGAACTCCTGTTTGATGCTCATAAAGATGAAGTAGATGAACTACGTCCGTTGATTAAGGAAATCATGGAAAAAGCATTGCCGTTAAAAGTTCCCGTAGTTGTTGATACAGGAGTTGGTGATAACTGGCTTGATGCACACTAGAATTTATATTTTAATTTTGAATTGAACATAAACGAAATTAATGAATAGTAATAAATCATTTACGAAATAATATTTTTTTATCCTGATAAATGATTAAATTACTTTAACAAATTTATAGTTCAAAAGTGAGCATTATTTGATTATATATAGATGAACACTCAATTAAGATTATCTAAATACATCATCGTACACTGGAAAAGAATTCTGTTAGGATTTTTTTTTACATTACTAATGGGATTCAGCGATGCACTTTTAGCACCTGCGGCAGGATTATTTATAGAAGCATTCAGTGATATATCCGCTTCAATTCAATCTAATCAAGAAATTTCCATTCACATTAAATACAATCTGTTAGGGCTTTTCAATATAGATTTTCTTCGAGTTGGAATCGAACAATGTACGAATGCGCTGTATATCTTTATAATGGTTTTACTTGCTTCGGTAATATTAAAGGGAATATTTGTTCTTTTTAAAGAATTGTTGATGAACTCAGTTGTTCAAAAAATTCTAATGACTGTGAGAAATAATATTTACTCACACTTAGTGCATTTGCCAATGAGATTTTTTGATGTGCGAAAAACCGGTGAACTTATGTCAAGATTAACCTATGATGTAAATATGCTCGATTCATCATTAAATTCGTTCGTTTTAATTATACAATCACTTATCTATACTATGATATTTGTAACAGGTATGCTGCTTATAGATTGGCAATTAACATTAATGTTTTTGATAATATTTCCGTTGCTTGGACTTACAATTAAATACTTTGCTACAAAAATCAAAAATATCAACAGAAGAATTACAAATAAACTCGCTGATATATCTTCCTTTTTGCAGGAAACCATTTCATCAATCAAAATAGTTAAATCATATACTCGAGAAAATTTTGAAAAGGAAAAGTTCAAAACTAAAACAAAAGAAAGTTATAACTTTTCCCTTAAGTCTGTTTTTTTAGTTGCACTTCTTAAACCCGCAAATGAAATAATAAGTACAAGCGGAATGGTTTTGGTTTTTATGGTTTGTGGTTTAAAATTGATAAATGGAGACTTGCTGATTGGTGACCTAACAATGTTTATAACTTTCCTAACGATGGCATACAAGCCAATTAAAACACTTGGAGAGGTAACTGAAGCTTTACAAAAAGCGACTGTATCAGCTGAAAGAATTTTTGAAATTTTTGATTCACAAAATGAACCGATCAAAAATGTAGAAGCAACAACTTCTTTAGGAGATATAAATGGCGATATTATGTTCGAAAACGTTTCGTTTTCTTACGACGGTACGGAAAGAATATTGCGCGATATATATATTAATGCAAAAAGTGGAGAAACCATTGCTTTTGTAGGTCCAAGCGGAGGAGGAAAATCTACAATTATAAATATCTTAATGAGATTTTATGAAATTGAATCAGGAAGAATTCTTGTTGATAATATTGATATTTCTCAAGTAAAATTAGAATCTTTGAGAGCACAAATTAGTCTTGTTCCCCAGGAAACTATTTTGTTTTCAGGAACTGTATTAGAAAATATTAAATATGGAAATCTTTCCGCAACTGATGCAGAAGTTATTGAAGCTGCAAAAAAAGCTAATGCTGACCTTTTCATTCAAAACTTACCACAGAAATATAACACAGAAATTGGTGAACGAGGGCTTCAACTTTCTGGTGGACAAAGACAAAGAATAGCAATTGCAAGAGCGATATTAAAGAATCCAAGAATTCTTTTGCTAGATGAAGCTACCAGCGCTCTTGATGTTGAGTCCGAAAATCTTGTTCAGGAAGCATTAGAAAATTTAATGATTGGAAGAACAACATTTGTGATTGCACACAGATTGACTACAATACATAATGCAGATAGAATCTACGTTATTGATAAAGGTAAAATTATTCAATCCGGCAACCACGATGAACTGATAAAACTCGATGGATTGTACAAAAGACTTTATTCAATTCAATTCAAAGAGAACAAGCTTAAGTGAAAGCATTAAAATCTATTGAGAGATTTGGTAAAAAACTTCTGACCGCATTAGTAAAGTTTTTTATAAAAAAGGAAGTTATTAATGTAGCTGATCTTAATCCTTTATCCGTTAAGCGAGTAATTATTGTTCATTTAGATAGAAAAATTGGGAACCTTATTTTAACCACTCCTTTAATTGAAAACTCAAAACGTGTTTTTTCAAATGCAGCTGTTGATATTTTAGTAGCCCATCAGGTTAAAGCATTGCTTGAATCTAATCCATTCTTAGCAAATATTTTTGAGTTCAATCATGCTAGGTTTATTAAGAATCCCTTTAATTTATTTCAACTCATTCTTTTATTGCGAAGAAGAAAATATAATGTTGCAATTGAAAGTTCTAATCCTGCTGGTACATCATTTTTAAATGGGATTATAACTTACCTCACAAAAGCAAAATATAAAATTGGTTTTAGCGGTGGCGGTGGAGAATTATTTACTAATCTTCATATCACGCCTGATAACAATAATCATTATTACATATCAAAACAAGAATTAGTTAATTTATTTTCTAAAGAAAAAATCTTCTTTAAACCAAAAATCTTCACAGATATTAATGAAGTTAAAACACATAGAAAAAACATATTTGAAAAATTCAATATTAAGGATGAACAAAAGTTTATAGGAATATGGATTGGAGCTAGAGATAAGAAAAAATGGGATATAGAGAATTTTAAGTCTATTTATGAAAAAATTAAAATTGAAACAGACTATTTCCCTATCCTGCTATTCGGAATTGAAGAAACTGATGAATATTCTAACATAGAAAAGAAGAAGTACAATGCAATTTTATTTAATGATTTACGAGAATTAAAATATTTTATTTCATGTTGTAATTTGTTTATTTCCGGCGATACAGGTCCGCTTCATTATGCTTATGCTCTGGGGATTTCCACAATTGGAATTTTCTTACAGGAAAACTACGACACTTATGGTTATAGTGATGATCGGATAAGTTTTGTCTTAAAGCCGGATAAATATGATGTAATGATTAAAGAAGCTGTTAATATTTGTAAATCGCTCGAAATAAAATGAACTTAAATATAATTAAATATATTTTTGATTCTAATCATTTAACAATTTTATAGTTTTTGTACTCTCCTATTCGATAACCGGTTAATTTTTCTATCAGATCAAGTAAATTCCTTTTGAATCCCTTTTTAATAATTTGCGAATCTAACTTGAAATCACTAACCTGATTTTTAATTCGATTCTCCATAACTTTTGGATGAGTCCCTGTGAAAGCTTGAATAGTTTCAGTTGTTGAAAAATCAAATTCTACTTTGTTTGGAACATTTTTTTCAATCCAATCTTTACTATGCCAGAGCGAGTGAAAATACTTTACCTTAGTTTGCATTACCTGCGGTGGTCTTGCCCAACCATAGTGATAAATATATGCATCAATAAATTTAACTCTAAGTTTTCTATCGTGAATTCTAAATCCCTGAGCATCTTTAAATGATCGAACACCAATTTTGTTTCTTACTACTCTTATTTCTCTTCTGTACCATTGACGTGAAGTTGCGATGTAATTGTAACTTCCGTAAAAGTGTAAATAATTAAACAATAGCCCTTCCACATTTATATTCTCTAAATTCTCAAACATTGCTTTTTTAATCTTATCTATATACTTTTCGTGCACAACTTCGTCACCTTGAATATAAAAACACCAATCTCCTGTTGTTTTTGATAGTGCGATGTTAGTCTGTTGAGAAAGGATTATTCCTCCTTTCCTCAGTTCAGGGTTCCAAACTGTGTTATAAACTTTTATCTTTGGGGAGCCAATTGATTCAATTATTCTTGAAGTGTCATCATCACTATCACCATGTACAATTATAAATTCATCACATATTGGAAGAATTGAATTGACTGACTCAATGAAAGGAAAATCATATTTAACTGCGTTTTTTATGAACGTAAAGCCTGAGACTTTCATTATAACTCTTTATTTATCAAAAAGTAAGAATATCCATTGAAAATTTTAGTTTTATATCAATCTCCTTGGTGGAATGCTGCTGCATATTACACATTTAACTTAGTTAAATCCTTAACCCGAATTGGTTGCGAAATTATTTTTGTAGGTAAATCCGATACTCCCATCGGTAAGAGAATTTCCGATGACCAATTCAGGATAGCGGACATTAATATATTTGAAAAAAATCCGATTAATTTTTATAGCAATATAAAAAAAGTGAGGGATATAATAGTTACAGAGGAGGTTGATTATCTCATTCCAATTAGCGCACCAGGGCATATTATTGTTGGACTTATTAAGATGTTTTCCGATAGAAAGTTACCAATTATTAAAGTTTGTCTTGATAATGTTCGACCGGTAAAAAATTTACTAAATATTTATCTGCACAATACTCTAACTGATTATTTCATTTTCCCAGGTAATTCTACAAAAGTTAATTACCATTCTTTTCAGTTAAATAATTTTTCGATAATACATGCTCCAATTGATGTTAATGCATTTTTAGATTTTAGTCCTATAGAAGATTATAAAACAGTGTTTGGAATTCCAAAGCACAAAGTTATTATTAGTTTTATTGGAAGATTTTCACCTGAAAAGGGAATCTTTTTTTTACTTGATATTATGAAATCAGCTTTAAGCCAATCGGATAATTTATTTTTCATTTTATCCGGTTCAGAAGAACAAGTAAAATATGCTGATGTTCAAAATAAAATAACTGAATATAAAATTGATGATAAAGTAAAAATTATAAATAAAGTTGATGATGTGAGAAAAATTATTTCAATTACCGATATAGGAATTCTTTCATCGCGATTCTCTGAGTACATTTGTAGAATCGCTATGGAATTTATGGTTTTCAAAACACCAATAGTTGCACCTAATGTTAACGTAATTCCCGAAGTTGTTGGAAGCGATGGCAGTGGATTTGTGTATCAAACAAACAGTTCTACTGAAGCAGCAAGCTTCGTTATTAAACTGGTGAACAACTCTGAACTTCGTAATCAAATGGGTGAAAATTCCTATCAAAGAATTAGGCGGTATTATGATACAACTGCATTTGATAATCAAATAAAAAATATTTTAGAATTTGTAAAATGAATATTCTTGAATTCTGTTTCTCCAATGCATGGGGTGGTTTAGAAATCTATGTGGGCACTTTTGCAAAACAATTTAAGAAAAGAGGTCATAATGTTGTTGGCATTGTACATTCCGACTCGAGACTTGAAGCTGAATTCAGAAATAACTCGATTGAATGTTCTTCTATAAAACAAAACTCAAAATACTTAGACTTTATTACTGCAAAAAAAATAAAATCTTATATTGCAGAAAGAAAGATAGATATAATTCACGTACACCAATCAAAAGATTTAAGCACAGCAATTCTAATTAAGAAAATTCTAAAACCATGTAAAATATTCTTTTCACAACAAATGGATTCCCGATATAATAAAAAAGATTTGTTCCATCGTTGGGTATATAAAAATCTTGACTACATTGTAACAATGACAAATGATATGAGGTTGAATCATATTAATCATACACCAGTAAAGGACTCCCAAATATATACTATCTATAATGGAATTGACCTTGAAAGATTTAGTTTGCATAAATCGATAGATAAGGAAAGATTTCTTATTAAGAATAATATTCCATCTGATAAAATTATTATTGGTAGTGTTGGAAGATTAGATAGCTTAAAAAACCAGGAACTTTTAGTTGATGTGGCTGCGAAACTAAATAATGAAAAAAAATATAACATTCATTTTATAATAGTCGGTGATGAAACCGATTCAGTTACGGGTAAAGGTTACAAAGAAAAACTAATTGCTAAAATTAAAAATTATGGAATTGAAGATTATTTTTCATTTTTTAGATTTACGGATAAAATTGAGGACTATTTTGACTTAATGGATATCTTCGTTTTGCCCACCGATAAGGAATCATTTGGTTATGTTTTATTGGAGGCAATGGCAAAAGGCAAACCGGTTATAGCTTCAAATCAAGGCGGACCGAAAGAGATTATCAGTGAGAACATTAATGGTTTTTTATTTGAGCCAAAAAATGTTTTTGATTTAGCAGAAAAATTATTACTGTTAATTAATGATGCAAACTTAAGAAGAGCTATGGGTGAAGAATCTAAGAATATTGTGAAAACAAAGTTTGATGTTAATGCTACAATTGATAATTACTTAAAGTTTTTTGAAAATACACTTAATGATTAATTTTTGATAAAATAATGATGATTTCGTTCTCCTTAATGGCGAATGGATTTCCATACTATTATAAGCAAGCAAATGGATCATTCTTTATAAAATTTAAAATGATAATTGGATGAATCAACTAAAAGTTAAATCACCTGCTAAAATCAATATCGGATTGAATATCATCAGAAAAAGAGATGATGGTTATCACGATCTTGAAACAATTTTTTATCCGCTTAAAATCCACGATGAAATAATTTTTACAAGGTCCGATAAACTTTCTTTTAGAAGTAATGATGAAAATTTGAATAAAGAAAAATCTAATCTTATAATTAAAGCCAAAGAGCAACTGGAAAAATATTCAGGGTCACAAATCAACATTGCGATAATTCTTAGCAAAAATATTCCAATCGGAGCAGGACTCGGAGGTGGCAGTTCAAATGCCGCTGCAACTTTATTAGCTCTCAATAAAATGTATGAATTAAATATCGAAGCTGAAAAACTTTCGGACATTGCTTTACAATTAGGTTCTGATGTCCCCTATTTTCTCAATCCTATTCCATCTTTTGCTGAATCCAGAGGTGAAATTCTTTTTCCGCTAAATTTAAAAATTGATAGACCAATTCTGATTGTAAATCCCGGTATTCACATATCAACAAGATGGGCTTTTGGTCTTATCAAACCACATTTAGCAAAAATCAGTTTAAAAAAGTTTGTTGAATCAGGTATAACTGAGTTGGATGAATTACAAAGAATTGCAGTTAATGATTTCGAAGAAATAGTCTTTTCCAAATATCCTGATATAAAATTCATAAAAGCTAAAATGATTGAGGCAGAGTCTTTGCTTTCAATGATGACAGGAACAGGTTCTACGGTTTTTGGAATATTCGAGAATAAAAAAGCAGCCATAGAGGCTGCTCAAATGTTTCCTGATAATTACTTTAAATTTATCAATGATTAAGTAACCGCACCTTCAGTAAATTCAACAAATCCCTTTGTAGCATTTATTTTAACAGAAACTCCGTAAGGAATAGTTGCGAGTTCTTTTATATGTCCGTAAGGAAAAGTGTAGACTATCGGTATTTTCAGAGCGCAGATGTAATCATCAATTACTTCACCGAGAGATAACGTTTTTGTATTTGGATCAGGTTCATAACAATCAACAAATCTTCCGAGAATTATTCCTTTAACCTGCTTAAAAACTTTAGCCAATCTTAATTGATTTAACAATCTGTCAATCTTATACGGTTTCTCGTTGATATCTTCAATAATTAAAATTTTGTCTTTCATTGAT
>JALHTS010000703.1 GCA_022865965.1 Ignavibacteriaceae bacterium | reverse complement strand
CTTTCTCTTTGGTTGGCGCAGTTTGGTTCCTTTACCTTGCTGGTTTTAATATGTCGGTGGCAGTTTGGGTTGGGATAATTGCTCTGCTCGGTGTTGATGCGGAAACTGGAGTGATAATGCTTCTTTATCTTGATCTCGCTTATGAAAAATTTAAGAAAAGCGGCATGCTTAAAAATATGGCCGACCTTCGCGAGTCAATCTTTGAAGGAGCAGTTAAAAGAATAAGACCAAAGATGATGACTGTAATGACCACTATGCTTGGCTTACTTCCGATATTGATTGGACTCGGTGCGGGTTCAGATGTGATGAAAAGAATCGCTGCTCCGATGGTCGGCGGCATTCTTACAAGTATGATTATGGAACTTACAGTTTACCCTGCAATTTTTTATACAATAAAAAGAAGAGAAGTTAAGAAGATGTTGGCTGATATAAATTAATAAAGGGATCTCATCCCCCGACCCCTTCTCTTGAAAAGAGAAGGGGAGTTTTAAAAAGTCCCTCTCTTATTAAGAGAAGGATTTAGGGTGAGTTCAATAAGAATAAATACTTAACTCAATAACTAACTAACTAAACAAAAGGAGTAACACAATGTTAAAACAACTCGTAATGGTTCTTACACTCGCAGCTTTCTTTGGTGCTTTTGCACTTGCTCAGGAAAAACCTGAAACTGAGAAGAAAGAAAAACAGGAATGTTCAATGAGCTGCTGTGCTAATAAGGAAATGCATAGCGATATGAAAATGGATGGCAGCAAGGAATCTCACAAACAGATGGAACACAAAAAATCGGATAACAATATGCATGGGATGAAGCATGATATGAAATCCGATTCAATGGATGACAATTCTATGGTGCGTGAAGGTGAAATTGATCTTAAAGCCATCGATGAAAATGGTGATGGTAAAGTGTACCAGGATCAAATGTGCTGGAATGTTCTTTCCGATTCTGAAGGCGAATGCCCGCTTTGTGGAATGACGTTGAAAGAAGTTTCTCTTGATAAAGCAAAAGAGAATCTGAAGAAACACGATCACAAAGTGAAAGAATAACAAAACGTAATTGCAGTGCAGATTTTTTCTGCACTGCGATTTTTAAACTGAGTTAATAATGTTTGATGATAAAAGGCGATACAATGAAAGAAATAAAAGCTTATATAAGACCATCTATGGCTGAGAAAGTTATCTCTGCCCTTGAGTTAGCAGATGTACCGGGTATGACCGTAATTGATGTTTCTACAATTGGCAAATGGGCTGATCCGCAAAGCTCTAAACTTTCAATAGAGTATTGTGAGAAGTACAGCACAACTATAAAGATTGAACTTGTTTGTGAAGAAAATGATGTAAATAAATTTGTTGAAATAATATTAAAAAATGCTCACACAGGTAGAAAAGGTGATGGAAAGATTTTTATCCCGGAAATAAGTGAGGCAGTAAGCATAAGAACAAAAAAACATGGTGCTGAGGCCATTTAAAAAAAAATCGTTGGAATTGTAATGGAAATATTTGTTGGGTTAGGATTTATAGGAGTAATAGTTCTCATCGCTTATATAAAATTTAGGAGAACAAGCAAAGGAAAAGATTGCTGTAAATAATTTTGATAAAGATTAAGGAGAATAAAATGTTTAATGGATGGATGGCGGAATGTGGTTCGGATGTCAATGCATCTGAAGTGACTAATACAGACGAGTAATAATTTCTATCCGAACAGGATTAATTCTTTTTTCATCCATTTGGATGATTGAACAATGCAAAACATCTTCGTATAATATTATAGTATTCAAGAAACTATTAAATTCAATGTTCAGTAGAAGTTTCTGGTAAATAGGAATAAAACAAATAAATATTATAAATAAACCTAAAAGGAGAATTATGAAAAACAGATATTTCATCACAGCAGTTATAGCATTTATGGCAATTACATTTTTAATCGGCTGTCAAAATGAAGGCGAAAAAAATAATCAGGATGCAAAAGATAAAATCGGAACAACCAATCAAAATCCACAAAACACACAGAGTAACCATGAACAAATGAATAATATGCAGGGAAATGGAATGATGAACGGAGATATGATGGATATGCCCCGAATGATGACGAATATGAAAGATATGAATGCTCAAATGAATTCTATAATGCAGCAAATGAACCAAAACTCTGGAAAAATGCAGCATTCAAAAGAAACTATGTCTTATATGAATAATATGAATGAAATGGGCAAGTATATGGATTCTATGTTAGAACAAATGAACCAGATGATGAATAATCAGGTAATGATGAAAGATGATAAGATGCACGAACAGTTGAATTCGATGATGGGAAATATGAATCCCGTTATGAATAATTATAAAGAGATGATGAATTATTTTTCTGAGAAGAACAAGAAAAATTAATTCTTTCACGGATTGTGAAGTGCAGCTTGTCAATTCAGGCTGCATTTTTCAAATAATTATTTTATATAATTAAAATTTATTATAAGGAGAAATTATGTTTCATGATGGTTTTATGGGTGGTATGGGGTATGGTTGGATATTCTGGATTGCAATAATCGCTTTAATTGTTTTCTTAATAATTAAATTCACTAATCAGAACAAAAGTAATCGAGATATTGGCACAAGTGAATCTTCTTTAGATTTGTTGAAGAAACGTTATGCTAAAGGAGAAATTTCAAAAGATGAATTTGATAGAATGAAAATAGATTTAATGTAATTTTAATATTCGATTAAATTGATAGGAGAATAATCATGTCATACTATTTTTCAAAAAAAACAACTTTGGGGTTCGAAGAAGCGATTGAAAAGGTAACTGAAGCTTTAAAGAGTGAGGGTTTCGGAATCTTAACTGAAATTGATGTAAAGGAAACATTAAAGAAGAAATTGGATGTGGATTTTCGTCCTTACAGAATCCTAGGTGCCTGCAATCCTCCCTTCGCCTACAAAGCACTGCAAGCAGAAGACAAGGTTGGTATCATGCTACCCTGTAATGTAATCGTCCAGGAAAAAGAAGAAGGAGTCGAAATCGCAGCGGTTGATCCTGTGGCATCAATGCAAGCTATTGATAATCCCAAACTAGGCGAGATTGCCGACGAAATTCGGAAACGGCTGCATAGAGTGATTGACAGTCTATAAAGGACAATTGGCTGTTGAATAGTAAAGAGCACCCAGAAAAAGCACCGATGTATGCACCGGAAGCGAAACTAATAAAAATCATAAACAAGTATTAGAGAAAAAATGAAAAAAATAATTGTTTATGATCTGCACGGTACACTTGCCGAAAGTTATGAGAGGATTCTATGAGTGGGTTTAAGTTAAAACGTTTGGGTCTGATAATGGAACCGGAACCTAATAATCCTCAGGAGGTCGAAGGTGTCCTGAATCCGGCTGCTGTTCGTGGCCCTGATGGTAGGCTCTACCTGTTTCCACGTCTCGTAGCAAAGGGAAATTATTCACGCATTGGCATTGCCCGGGTTTTGTTTAATGAGGTAGGCGACCCGATCGGAGTCGAGCGGCTGGGCATCGCTTTAGAACCGGAAACTGATTATGAGATAGGATCCGATGGCAGCGGCGGATGTGAAGATCCGCGTATCACGTTTATCGAACCGCTTCAACGCTACATAATGACTTATACGGCACTTTCGCCCAACGGCCCACGGATCGCCTTGGCTGTATCTGAGGATTTATTTCACTGGAAGCGACTGGGACTTGCGACCTTTGAACCATATCTCGATATTGATTTCGTTCACGTGGGTAACAAGGATGCAAGCGTCTTCCCCGTTGCCATTCCCAATCACGCCGGAAAAATGCAGTTGGCCATCCTCCATCGTCCCCTTTTCACAGGTACTCTTCCGGAGGAAACCGCCTGCAAGGAAATATCCCGGTTGGTAGACCTCGATCATGAAAGCATCTGGATTTCCTATTGCCCGATGGCATTGGATGGTAACGAACCGCATCATCTTGGACTGTTTAATTCGCATCACCGGCTTGCGACGTCCGTATCGCCATGGGAGAGGCTCAAAATCGGAGGTGGCACTCCCCCGGTTCTAACTCGGCACGGCTGGCTTATCATTTACCATGGGGTGAGCGAAATAACAGAGACAGGCAATGATGGAATTCAACTAAGTTACTCAGCCGGGGCAATGGTACTTTCGAAGGTACACCCGCGCGTGATTCGATACCGTTCTGTTGAGCCGGTGTTGACGCCGAAACTGCCGCAAGAACGCCAGGGAACTATTGATAACGTTGTATTTCCCACTGGAATCGATCGGCGCGACGATCTAGGTTCACCGAGTCGTTTCGATGTCTATTATGGAATGGCTGACAACCGAATTGGTGCGGCACGACTTGATGTGCCGGATATCTTACCTCCGGGAGGAGTCGCTGATCCGCCGAAAGAAAAGGTGTAATGTGAAAAATTTCGAAAATTTAAAACAATAATAGGATACACAATATGGATCATGATAAACATTCAGAGCATGATCATACAATACATAATGATCATAGTTCTCAAGAAAAGATGAATCACAAAATGAGTGAGCATGGCGGGCATAACCATTCTGAACACCATGGACATATGATTGAGGACTTCAAAAAGAGATTTTGGATTTCACTATTCATCACAATTCCAATCCTTCTTCTTTCACCACTGATCCAAAAGTTTATTGGAATTAAAGATGCATTAAGCTTCAACGGGAATATGTACGTTCTGTTTGTCTTATCTTCCTTTGTTTTTTTCTATGGAGGCTGGCCTTTCTTAAAGGGACTCGTTAATGAATTTAAAAAGAAGCAACCCGGAATGATGACTTTAATAGCACTCGCAATTTCTGTTGCTTATTTCTACAGCAGCGCGGTTGTCTTTGGAGTTAAAGGTGAGGTTTTTTTCTGGGAGCTTGCAACACTAATTGACATTATGCTGCTCGGTCATTGGATAGAAATGAAATCAGTGATGGGTGCATCAAAAGCTCTTGAAGAGCTTGCCAAACTTATGCCCGATGAAGCTCATAAAATTGATGATAGCGGAAATGTTACCGATGTTCCGGTTTCCGAACTTAAACACAAAGTAAAATTATTAATCAAACCTGGTGAAAAAATTCCCGCCGATGGGAAAATCTATGAAGGTAAATCATCAATCAATGAAGCAATGATTACAGGTGAATCAAAACCTGTTTCCAAAAGCGAAGGTGATGGTGTTATTGGTGGTTCGATCAATGGCGAAGGCTCATTAAAAATTGAAGTAGAGAAAATCGGTGATGAAACTTTTCTTTCCCAGATAGTAAAGATGGTTAAAGAAGCACAGGAGAGTAAATCAAAAACTCAGAACTTTGCAAACAGAGCTGCTTTCTGGTTAACTATTATTGCAATTACTGCTGGTGCATTAACGATGTTTGTATGGCTTGTGTTTACAGGACAAAGTTTCAACTTCGCATTATCCAGAACTGTAACAGTAATGGTAATTACATGTCCGCATGCTCTTGGTCTGGCAATTCCTCTTGTTGTAGCGGTCTCAACTGCACTATCTGCAAAGAGCGGCTTACTAATAAGAAACAGAAATGCATTTGAAGAGGCAAGGAATATTCAGGCAATTATTTTCGATAAGACAGGAACATTAACCAAAGGTGAATTCGGTGTAACGGAAACAATTTCTTTTGATAATGACTATAATGAAAAAGAAATATTAAAATATGCAGCGACTATTGAATCCGAATCCGAACATCCTATTGCACAGGGAATAGTAAGTTCTTCTCCCAAAGGGACAGGCGAAGATAAGTATCAATTGAAAGATTTCAATTCAATTCCCGGTAAAGGTGCAGAAGGAAAAGTAAATAACAAAGATGTCAAGGTAGTTAGTTCTGGATATCTTGAAGAGAACAAAATTGAATTGCAAGATAGGGATAAGATTGAAAAATTATCTGCGCAGGGTAAAACTGTTGTTTTTGTCCTTGTTGATAATAAACTGACCGGCGCAATTGCATTGGGGGATATTATCCGAGATGAATCCAAAGATGCAATAAAACAGCTTAAAGAGTTAGGGATAAAAACGATGATGCTTACTGGAGATAACAAGCAAGTCGCAAAATGGGTCGCCGATGAGCTTGGACTCGATGATTACTTTGCTGAAGTGCTACCCGATAAAAAAGCAGAGAAAGTAAAAGAAGTCCAGAGCCGTGGAATGATTGTGGCGATGACCGGCGACGGTGTAAACGATGCACCGGCACTCGCACAGGCTGATGTAGGAATTGCAATAGGTACAGGAACGGACGTTGCGGTTGAAACTGCTGATATAATTCTTGTAAGAAGTAATCCAAAAGATGTGGTTTCATTAATAAAATTTTCAAAAGCAACTTATAGTAAAATGATTCAGAATTTAGTTTGGGCGACAGGTTATAATGTAATTGCAATTCCACTTGCGGCGGGAGTATTATATTCAGCAGGAATAGTTTTAAGTCCTGCGCTTGGTGCGGTGTTAATGTCATTAAGCACGATAATAGTTGCAATAAATTCGAGATTGCTAAAAGCCTAATCAATTCATATTGTCCCTAAGAGTTAATTGAAACTAGAAATATGTAGAAGATAAAACATTATACGGATTCTGCTGTTCGGGGTGTGATGATAAGTTCAGAAATGATCCCGAGAAGTATTCAAAAAACTTGAGTGAAGACGGAAAAAAATTTGTGGGCAAAAAGTGATGCAGTAAAATAAAAAAGCCCCGTTAATTCGGGGCTTTTTTCTCCATACATTAAATCAATATTTCTTTCCTGTCCGTCTCTCATTTTTATTCCTTTTTTATTTACTTAGACAAACTGTAACTATTTTATAGTAGTTTCACAAAGCCAAAGTATTAATTATGGAGATTTGAAAGTGTCGTGAAATTGACATTTATGACTATTTATTATAAGATTTGTTATGTTACAACACTAGGGAATAGGTTGCATCTTTTTGATTAAATATTTATTTAGAAAATGAAAATCAGGTTAATTTGATATTAAAAGATGGTAGATAAAGATAAATTGTCGTTAGCGGCAGAGTATTTCAATAAAGGCTATGAGCTTCATTTAAGCGGAAATATAAAAGAAGCAATTGAAGCTTACAAAAAGTCTATTGCCTATTTTCCCACACCTAAAGCTCATACATTTTTAGGATGGGCATTTAGTCTTTATGGAAAATTCAGCGAAGCAATCGAAGAATGTAAAATTGCTATTGAGTTAGATCCAAATTTTGGAAACCCTTATAATGATATAGGCACATATTTGATTAATCTTGGCGAATATAATGATGCAATTTATTGGCTGGAGAAAGCAATCGCAGCGCAGGATTATGAACCAAGACACTATCCTTACTTTAATCTTGGTAGAGTATATGAGAAAAAAGGTGATTGGTTTACTGCCAGAAAATATTATCAGGATGCATTGAATATAAATCCGAATTATGAACTTGCTAAGAAAGCTCTTATTCGATTAACTGCTATAATGAATTAATATATTCACTATTTAGCTAATTGCTTAACTACACATCTATAGTTAAATTTCCAACCGCAATTGAAAACCTCTTAAACCAAAAACTTTTGGATGGTTAAATGAAAGTATCTGATCTTCTAAATACTAAAGTTGTTATAGCTGATTTGAAAAGTGAAAAAAAAGAAGAAGCTATTAATGAGATTATAGACTTGTTTAAAAATGATCCCAGGATAATCGATTTAGAAAAAGTAAGAACAGCAGTTCTTGAAAGAGAAAAAGTAATGTCAACGGGAGTTGGAAAAGGATTTGCAATTCCGCACGGAAAAACTTCCGCTGTTACAGACATTATCGCTGCATTCGGTAAGAGTACTCATGATATAAATTATGATTCCCTTGATGGTGAACCGGTGAATCTTATATTCCTTCTTGTCGGTAAAGACAATTTAGTAAGCACTCATATAAAATTATTAAGCAGAATTTCCAGGTTAATGAATAAGGATGATTTCAGGCATAGACTTATTGAAG
>JALHTS010000015.1 GCA_022865965.1 Ignavibacteriaceae bacterium | reverse complement strand
GAAATGATTGAAAGAGTATAATTATTAATTAAAAAATTCTGATATATTAACATTCCAAGTGCTGTTAAAGTAACGGTGAACATAAAAATCATTGGAATCAGAACGAACAAGAATCCCTTTTTAAGATTTGCCATCCATACAGTTAGTGCAAGCAATGCAAGAGCGGCAAGTAATTGATTTGCACTTCCAAACAAAGGCCAGATTGACATTGTTTGTCCGCTAAAAGTAAGGGCTGCGCCGAAGAAAACAGTTATTCCTGTAGCGACAAATCTATTTGTGACAATAGATTTTTTTTCTGTTTCTTCTTTCTTTTCAAAAAATTCCTGGAACATAAATCTTGCTAATCTTGTTGCTGTATCAAGAGAAGTTAATGCAAAAGCAGATACAGCAAGTGCAGTAAAAGTTTGAGCCATCGGAACTGAAATATTCAAAACAGGAATTGCATTTATAAATCTTGCTACTCCTAATGAAAAAGCCGGAACCGGACCTTTATTAACAAGTATATCAATAAATTCTTTATTAACCATAGAAGCAACAGCAATAAGAGACAATACTGCAAGGAGTCCTTCAATCAACATTCCGCCATAACCAATTATTCTTCCATCAGTCTCTTTATTGAGTTGCTTTGCAGTTGTTCCGCTTCCAACCAGTGAATGAAAACCACTTATAGAACCACAGGCAACTGTTACAAATAACGCAGGGAAAAGATATCCGACTTTTTCTAAGGAAAATGTTCTGAATGCAGGTAAGTTGATACTTGGAGCAGCAAAGAAAACTCCCACCACTCCACCAAACATCAAAGCGTAAAGAAAAAAAGAATTCAAGTAATCTCTTGGCTGCAGTAATATCCAAACAGGTGTTACTGACGCAGCGAATATGTATACAAATAAAATCATTTGCCAGGTTAAGTTATTAAGCTCAATAGGAAAAAGGTTGCCCGCAGGTATAGATAGGAAAAGAAGAACTACTCCTGCGATTGTTGCAATCCATAGTGGAACTTTAAATCTGTAAATAGTTAGTCCGAATAAGATTGCAAGAAAGATGAAAAGAATAGAAGAAGTTCCTGCACTTGGAATATGAGTAAAAGTATCTGCGACAATGATTGTAAAAACAGCTATAACAAGAATTAGCGTTGCCCAGGAGAAAATGAGAAAAAGTTTTTTACCATTAACTCCAAGATAGAATTGAATTACATATCCAATGGATTTACTTTGATGACGTATAGAAGCAATGATAGAGGAATAGTCGTGAACACCACCAATAAAAATTGCCCCGAAAACAATCCATACATAAACCGGAAACCAGCCAAATCCTGCAGCTATAACAGGCCCAACGATCGGACCCGCACCTGCAATAGATGCAAAATGATGTCCGAGTAAAACAGGAGCTTTGGCAGGGACATAATCAACTCCATCATACATTGTATGTGAAGGAGTTTCTTTACTGTTGTTTACATCAAGACGCCTGGTTAAAAATCCGCCATAAAACTTGTATGCAACAACATACATTAGTAGAGCGATAAGAACTAGTTCTATTCCGTTCATTTTATCTTTTTTATTGTCAAATGTCAAACGTGAAAAGTCAAACGCCGAACAAGCTTATTTTGCTTTTTCGATGAAATTTGACAGCTTGGCGAATAATTCATTTAAATCATTGTCTAATTCTGCTAATACTTTCTCATCCAAATATTCTAATTCCTTTGCAATTTCAATATGAGTATCAACTTCAACTAATGATGATCTTGAAATTTCATAAAATCTTTTTCTTTCGACTAAACTTTTTCTAGCTGAACCTTCGGCTATATTTGCCGAGATTGAAACTGATGCTCTTCTTGTTTGACTCGTTAACCCAAATAATTCTTCTTTTGGATATTTAGAAGTAATCTTATAAATTTTTGAAACAAGTTTTATAGCTAACTGCCAAACATCAAGTTTTTTATGATTTAACTTCAACATAACTCCTCCAAGATTAACTTCATGGTCTATTAAAGTAAAAATTCATTTGACATCTGACATTTGACGTTTTACAACTTTAAAATTATCTCATCCGTCATTTGCTGAGTAGTACAGGCACCGTGCTTAAATACATCCGGACCTCCACGAAGTTTCATCATATCGTAGGTTTTTACTTTTCCCTCTTCAATAACTTTTGCAATTGCTTTTCTTATCTTATCAGCTTTTTCTGTTTCACCAATATGATCAAGCATCATACAGGCACTCATTATCATAGCAATTGGATTTATTATAGAGGGATTCAATTCCTGGTATTTTGGTGCACTTCCGTGAGTTGGTTCAAACACTGCGACTTCATCACCGAGATTTGCACTGCAGGCAAAACCAAGTCCGCCAATTAATCCTGCGAAACCATCTGAAATAATATCACCGAACATATTTTCTGCAACTATAACTCCGTAATCTTCAGGATTTTTTGTAAGCCACATCATTTGTGCGTCTATATTTGTATCCCATAAAGCAATATCCGGATATTTTTTAGACATTTCCTTAGCAATCTTCAACATCAT
>JALHTS010000111.1 GCA_022865965.1 Ignavibacteriaceae bacterium | reverse complement strand
TTCAAACGGATTAGTTCATCAACAGATGATAGATTTATTGATAAAATAAATGAAATCTTGAAGCTTGTAACTTAGTCTCCCCTAGTTTTTTTACACTTCTAAGTAATTTTTACCATTCTTAACAAAACTCCACGTAATATTAACGAAAATGCGTCAATTCATTGTAATAATGGAAAATTTATTAACTGGCACAGAATTTCTACTAATAGGGAAAAAACTTGTTAAAATTTTTTACATAAGAATGAATTATATGGAAACCCAATTAGCTACCAGTACCGGACTTTCTGATAAAGAATTACTGCAAAAATTATGTACTAATGATCCTGAAGCATTAGAGCTTCTATATGATCGTTACTCACCTATTCTTTATACTCAGATAAAAAAAATTGTTGAAGATGAAGAAACTGCTGAAGCAGTCCTTACAGAAGTCTTCATTATTATTTGGAAATGGGCTGAGCATTTCGACTTCACAATAAATAATGTTTATACGTGGATGATAATTCTGGCTAGAAGGAAAGCTATTGATACTTTAAAAAGAAAAAGAGGCGATGCTGAATTGACAGAATATTCTGACGAATATGAGATTCAAAACATACTGCCAAGACTCTCACAAAAAATTAGAATTCTTGAATTAGACAAAATTATTAGTAAGATCGATAAAATTTCTAATTTGTTAAATGTTCTCAGCATAGAACAAAAGGAAATATTATTATCTGTTTATTATAAAGGATTAGAAGACAGAATCATTGCTGAAAAACTTAATATCCCTGTTGCTTCAGTGAGATTAAAACTGCAGTTCGTAATGGAAATCCTTATGAAAAAACTTTATAAATAGAAAGAACAAAATGGAAAAGTCCCGTGTCATTGAATTAATTAAGCTGGATGTTTTAGATGTCAACATTAAGCAGGATGCTGAAGCACTCCAGTCTTTGAAAAAAAATAATGCTGATTTCCCCTGGGAAGAGTATGGTTATTATCAAAACTTAGTAGCATTGATGGCAGCTACTTCCAGTTTACAGATACCGTCTCCCGCTTTAAAGAAAGTAGTTTTATCAAAAGTATTAAGCTATAAAAATGTAGTTCAACCGATTGAAAAGGAAGAGACTGCTCACGAAGTAGATACTGAAATAACAAAACAAGATGTTCATTCCTATGAAGAAGTTGTAGAAGCTGCTCCGGCAAATAATGTTTCTGTTATTGAACACCAAAGTAGAGAGCAAGGAAGAAATAGTTCAAAAGTTAGAAAAGAACCTATTTCTTTCAGAGAACCTAATTATTCAAATATTCATATTCTCTTTGAGGAGAAGCAAAATAAAGTTGTCAGAGAAAAAGAACTACAGTCCAAAATTATTCAGGAGAAAAAGGAAATACTTGAAAAACAAAAAGAATCACTCAAAAAAGAAAATGCAATTTTAGATAGTCATGAGGAAGTTTCTGAAAAACAAATACAAATTCCTGACAACCATACAGAATATCCGATTAATAAAAATGATAAGGAAAATCTTGTAACTCATTCTATTGAAGATAAAATAGAAATAAAAGAAGGAAATAAAACCTTAAATAAATTAGTTAATGAGTATGATCTTTCTTCTTCCAGCGATAATAATGAACTTTATTCATTTACTGCTCGAAAATGGTATCAGAAAAAAGTTCTTGTTAGTTCTGCTGCAGTCGGATTGATTGTTGTGTCCATAGTATCAGTTGGATTATTTAGTTCTTCAAGTGATACAAAGGGTAATCCTGTCAGTAATTCTGATAATAAAATAATAGTTTCAAATATTCAAAATAATGATCATCAAAATACACAGCCAGATTTAGCTATGGTAGAAGATGCTAAATCAACAGATATGAAAAATAAATCGGATCAGCAGCCAATTATTGAAAACAACAAAAAACCAAGATTACCCGAACCTCCTAAACTGATTGAAGTGCCTATCACTGATCTGACTGAGAGTAACGACAATTCAAAAACTGAGAATGCTGAAGAAGTTGTAAAGGAAGAATTACCTGTCGTTATTCCTCCGAAGGAAGAAAAGAAATTGGAAGAAGAGTCACCATATTTCGTTGCTGTGGAAGAAATGCCTGCACCAATTGGTGGTATAACTTCGATTCAGAGTAAAATTACTTATCCTGAAATTGCTATAAGAGCAGGTGTTGAAGGTAAAGTTTATATCTTAGCTTTTGTTGATGAAGTTGGTACTGTAACTAAAGCAGAACTAGTCAAAGGTATTGGTTCAGGATGTGATGAAGCAGCAATGGATGCAGTTCTCAAAACAAAATTTAAACCCGGCGTACAAAGAGGAAAACCTGTAAAAGTTAAGATTACAATTCCTATTGTATTTAAAAAATAATTTGGTTGGTGTTTTAAGGAAGCCTTCAAGGTACTAGTTCAGACCTTGAAGGCTTTTTTATAGGCTATTCTTACTACGTTCTATCCAAACTCCGATACATTTGTTCAATCAGATCCTCATATCTTTCCTCAATAAATTTTCTTTTTACTTTCATACTCGGTGTAATTTCACCGGATTCAATTGTAAAAGGTCTATCAAGCATAACAAACTTTCGAACCCGTTCAAAGTTTGCAAGTTTTTTCTGAAATTGATCCATATCTTTTTCGAGAAGCTTATAAATCTCTTCGTCCTTAGTAAGTTCTTCTACATTTGAATATTTAATATTATTTGAATCAGCATATTCTTTTAGCGCTTCAAAATCTGGAACAATCAAAGCAGTAAGAAACATTCTTCTGTCGCCGATTAGAACAAATTGATCAATATACTTACTGGCAAGGAAGATATTTTCAATAGGAGTTGGAGCAATATACTTTCCGGCAGAAGTTTTAAAGAGATGTTTTTTACGATCAGTTATAACTAAAAATCCATCCTGATCAAACACTCCAATATCACCGGTATAAAGCCAGCCGTCTTTAATTGTAGCTTCAGTCTCCTTTTTATTTTTGTAATAACCAGGCATAATATTCGGACCTTTGGCCAGTATTTCGCCATCTTCTGCAATCTTAATTTGAACCCCGGGCATTGCTCTTCCGACTGTTCCAAATTTATAAGCATCTAGTCTGTTTGCTGCAATTACAGGAGAGGATTCGGTTAAACCGTATCCTTCGATTATCAATAATCCAACGGCTGCAAAAAATTCTCCAAGTTCCCTTGGCAATGCGGCGCCTCCGGATATAAAAAATCTCAAATTACCACCGATTTTTTCTCTGAGTTTTTTGAAAACCAGTTTATCAGCAAGTTTATGTCTAACTGAAAGTGCGATAGGAATCTTCTTTGCCTTTTTAGCTTTCGCATATTCTCTTCCCACTTCAATTGCCCAATAAAATATCTTTTGTTTTTTCTCTGGCTGACTTTCAACATTCTTTATGATCTTGGAATAAATTCTTTCAAACAACCTGGGTACAGTTGTCATGATAGTTGGTTTTACTTCAATCATATTCTGGGCAACTGTTTCAATACTTTCCGCATAGCATATCGTACCACCACAGGAAAAAGCAGTGTAATATCCTGCCATTCTTTCAAAAATGTGACAAAGAGGTAAAAATGAAAGAAAAACGTCATTTTTATCTATTGGAAAGCTCTCCAATGCAGCCTGCACATTCGATAAAATATTATAATGAGTTAAGACAACACCTTTCGGCACTCCTGTTGTTCCGGAAGTATAAATTATTGTACATACATCATTAGGTTTTGTTAATTCTAGTGTTTCTTTAAATAAGTTTTCGTTTTCTTTCTTATATTTTCTTCCAAGTTCCTGAGCATCCTTAAACGTATAGAGGTCTTTAATATTTGGGTCGTAGTCTTTTGCATTTAGAATAATAATGAATTTCAAACTACGACATTTGTCACGGATTTTAAGAAGTTTATTTAACTGGAATTTATTTGATACGATTATTCCTTTGGATTCAGAATTGTTTAAAATAAATTCAACTGAATCTGATGTTAACGATGGATAAAGTGGAACATCAATTGCTCCTAAGCCAAGTATAGCAAAATCGCCGTAAACCCATTCTGGCCTGTTTTCTGAAATAATAGCGACTTTATCATCTTTTTTTACACCAAGAAAAGATAAT
>JALHTS010000702.1 GCA_022865965.1 Ignavibacteriaceae bacterium | reverse complement strand
TTTCAGTATTCAGATATTCTTTCTGATACATTAAAAAGAAACTCTGATACTTCATCATGAACATATAGAGATGAATCACATAAGAGTGAAGCGATTCAACGCAGCTTATTTCACCAAATATTTTTTCTCTAAGTGATGTGTCTAAATTGTTGAGCTTAGAACTCATTATTGTGAAGTAAAGTTCTTCCTTGGATTCGAAATAATTATAAACAGTCCCTTTGGCAATGTTAGTAAGACGCGCAACATCATCCATCATCACTTCGTGATAATTTTTGCTTGAGAAAAGATTCGCCGCAACTTCAAGAATCTGTTCGCGCTTTTTTTCTTTTTTGATTCTCCTATTTTCTTTAACAATCATTTTAATTAATTCGCCAATCGTCAATAGCAAGAACATCACCGCTGTTTGGATCAATAATTATTTGCGTGCCATTTCCCCGGTATCCAAAATCCCCAATCATCTCGTGCAAAGTGCTGAGGATACGCCAAATATATTTATTGTAGTTTACATCCCACACAAAACCTTTGTGCCATTCTTTAATTCCTTCTTCAAGTTTGTTTTGTTTAGCTATCTCAACTGCCTGATTCTCATCTATTATAAATACACAATCGGTTGGCGTTTGAATGCAGTTTGGTATTCCAGATATTTCTCTGTCAGTTAAAACGGTTCCTGTGCTGTCAACTGTCAATCTTATCATACCGTTAACAAAAGGTTTTTCGGGCATATAAAAATTATATAATAAAAAATATCCTTCTTTTATTTCTTTCGATTTTGAAAAATCAGGTTGAATGTACTTTTTAAAGAATTCTTCACCTGTTTTTGAAATGATGAATCGATTTCCCTTTTCTAAAACTTCAGAAGGAATGTTTGCTTCTTGCTGAGCGCTGGATGAACAAGAGCAGGCATTAATTAGGAATAAGGAATTAAGAATTAGGAATAAAAACATTAATACTTTAGATATTGTTTTTAATTTTTTATTCATTTTAATCTCACGTCTTGATAAATCTCATTTAGAATTTGTTTTGCGCCAGCTCTTAATAAATCTTTTGCAAGCGATTCGCCGAGTTTCTCGGCATTATTTTTTGATCCTCTTACTTTTTTCCTGAAAGTTAAACTTCCATCGAGGGAACCAACCATTGCAACAAGATATAATCCTGTTGATTTAACTTCTGCATAAGCGCCGATTGGAACTTGGCAGCCGCCTTCTAAAGTTCTTAGTAATGATCTTTCAGCAAGAACAGACAAATAAGTTTCTTCGTGGTGAATTGATTGTACGATTTCATCAACAATTTTATTCTCTTTGTGAATTTCAATTCCAAGAGCACCTTGTCCAACTGCCGGTAGAATATCATCTGTACTTATATAAGAAGAAATATATTTTTCAAGATTTAATCTTTCTACGCCGGCTCTTGCAAGAATGATTGCATCCCAATCTGACTTTAGAAACTTATCTATGCGAGATGGAACATTTCCGCGCAGATCAACAACGGCTATATCAGGACGAAGATGAAGCAGCTGACATCTTCTTCTGAGTGAACCTGTTGCAACTACAGCACCTTCTTTCAGATTGTGTATTGTTATTCCTTTTTTTCTTCCTATTAGAGCATCTTCAACATTGTGCCGCTTTGATAC
>JALHTS010000701.1 GCA_022865965.1 Ignavibacteriaceae bacterium | reverse complement strand
CTTTCTCTTTGGTTGGCGCAGTTTGGTTCCTTTACCTTGCTGGTTTTAATATGTCGGTGGCAGTTTGGGTTGGGATAATTGCTCTGCTCGGTGTTGATGCGGAAACTGGAGTGATAATGCTTCTTTATCTTGATCTCGCTTTTGAAAAATTTAAGAAGAATGGCATGCTTAAAAATATGGCTGATCTTCGCGAGTCAATCTTTGAAGGGGCAGTTAAACGAATAAGACCAAAGATGATGACTGTAATGACTACTATGCTTGGTTTGCTTCCAATACTCATCGGACTCGGTGCTGGTTCAGATGTTATGAAAAGAATCGCTGCACCAATGGTCGGTGGCATTCTTACAAGTATGATAATGGAACTTACAGTTTATCCTGCAATTTTTTATACCATTAAAAAAAGAGAAGTTAAAAAACTATTAAATGAGTCTAACTCATAAACAAATCACAAAACAAAAGGAGTAACACAATGTTAAAACAACTCGTAATGGTTCTTACACTCGCAGCTTTCTTTGGTGCTTTCGCACTTGCTCAGGAAAAACCTGAAACAGAAAAGAAAGAAGATCATAAGCATATGGAACATATGCCGACAGACAGCACCCATCATGGTATGTGCTGTGATAAGGAAATGGATAACAGTAAAGGAACTGTTTCAGCTAAACCCTGGAACGAAGTTTGTCCTGTTATGGGTAACGAAGTTGATCCGGAAGTTCCAACACTGGAATTTGAAGGGAAGGCTTACGGATTCTGCTGTTCTGGATGTGATGATAAGTTCAGAAATGATCCCGAGAAGTATTCAAAAAACTTGAGTGAAGATGGGAAAAAATTTGTGGGCAAAAAGTGAGGCAGTAAAATAAAAAAGCCCCGTTAATTCGGGGCTTTTCCTTCTTACATCGAATCATTATTTATTTCCATCGTAAACATATCTTAAAAACTCATTTCGAATTTCATTATTTAAAAATTTTCCGTGATAGCTTGAGGTAACTGTTGAACTGTTTACGTCTTTAACTCCCCTGGATGCTACGCATAAATGATTTGCTTCAATAATTACTGCAACGTCTTCTGTTTGCAGAGCTTTTTTAAGTTCTTCAGCAATCTGAACTGTTAATCTTTCCTGTACCTGGGGGCGTTTACTGAAGTACTCTACTATTCGATTAATTTTTGAGAGACCTACTACTTTACCATTCGAAAAATATCCAACGTGTGCTTTCCCAATTATAGGAACAAAATGATGTTCGCAGTAAGAGTAAACAGCCACTTCTTTTTCAACCAGCATTTCTTTGAACTTATATTTGTTATCAAATAGAGTTATTGCTGGTTTATTTTCGGGACTCAGTCCGCTGAAAACTTCTTTCACATACATTTTTGCTACTCGCTTGGGAGTATCTTTTAAGCTATCGTCAGTTAAATCAAGTCCGAGAATTTCCATTATGTCTTTGAACTTCTTTTCGATAAGTTCAATCTTTATATCATCATCAATAAGGAAAGCATCTTTTCTTATTGGTGTATCTATTGAAGTGAGAAAATGATTGTCGTCAATTTCTTCTATTTCTGAAATTCTTTCCTGTCCGTCTCTCATTTTTATTCCTTTTTTATTTACTTTGACAAACCATAACTATTTTATAATAGTTTCACAAAGCCAAAATATTAATTATGGAGATTTGAAAGTGTCGTGAAATTGACATTTATGACTATTTATTATAAGATTTGTTATGTTACAACACTAGGGAATAGGTTGCATTTTTTAGATTAAATATTTATTTAGAAAACGAAAATCAGGTTAATTTGATATTAAAGGATGGTAGATAAAGATAAAATATCGTTAGCGGCAGAGTATTTCAATAAAGGCTATAAGCTTCATTTAGGCGGAAATATAAAAGAGGCAATTGAAGCTTATAAAAAGTCTATTGCCTATTTCCCCACACCTAAAGCTCATACATTTTTAGGATGGGCATTTAGTCTTTATGGAAAATTCAGCGAAGCAATCGAAGAATGTAAAATTGCTATTGAGTTAGATCCTGATTTTGGAAATCCTTATAATGATATAGGTACATATTTGATTAATCTTGGTGAATATAACGATGCAATTTATTGGTTTGAGAAAGCTATCGAAGCGCAGGATTATGAACCAAGACACTATCCTTACTATAATCTGGGCAGAGTTTATGAGAAAAAAGGTGATTGGTTTACTGCCAGAAAATATTATCAGGATGCATTGAATTTAAATCCGAATTATGAACTTGCTAAGAAAGCTCTTATTCGTTTAACTGCTATAATGAAT
>JALHTS010000110.1 GCA_022865965.1 Ignavibacteriaceae bacterium | reverse complement strand
CCGCGGGCATTACATCAAGTACTTGATTGATTATTTTTGCACTTTGACGGGTTTCATCAGTTCTGACAAAATATCTGGCTAAACAATCGCCTTCATTAAAAACAGGTACTTCAAAATCAATTTTATCGTATTGAAGATATGGAGTCGCTCTGCGGAGGTCTAAGTTAACTCCGCAAGCTCTTAAATTTGGACCTGTAAAACCAAGATCGATTGCATCTTCTTTTGTTATTGCACCAATGCCGTCAAGTCTTTCGACAAAAATCCTATTAGTATTCAGAAGTTTTTCACATTCATCTAAATTTGGTTCATACTGATCAATAAACCACTTTATCATTTTGAGGGTTTCGGGTTGAGCATCATTTGCAACTCCACCAATTCTGGTATAGCTGTTCGTAAATCTTGCACCGCAAAGAATGTCCCAAATATCCATTATTTTTTCACGTTCTCTTAAAGTCCACAAGAAAACGGTTAACGCACCAACGTCCATTGCAAAAGAACCTATGGCAACAAGGTGAGAAGCAATACGTGCCAGCTCAGCCACTATCATTCTAATATATTGAGCTCTTATGGGAACTTCAATACCAGCTAATTTTTCAACAGCTAAAACCCATGCAACATTATTAGCTATGGGAGAAATATAATCAAGACGATCGGTGTGTGGAATATATTCATAGTAAGACATGTTCTCAGCCATCTTTTCGTATCCACGATGCAAATAGCCAAGATCGGGGACACAACCAACAATTGTTTCACCATCAAGTTTCAGCAATAATCTTAAAACTCCGTGTGTTGCCGGATGCTGAGGACCCATATTCAGGATCATTTCGTTATCAAGTGCATCATCAATGGTAATATCGGAATCTCTAAGAAGAGCTTCTAATATTTTCGGATTTACTTCGTCTTTTTTTAATGTTTCCATATTCTTTTATTTTTTGGGAAGAGATAATGAACCCGGAATTCCCATTAGAGGAAAATCTTTTCTTAACGGATGATACTCAAATTCTTCCGGCATATAGATTCTTCTGAGATCAGGATGATTATTAAAAATTATTCCGTACATATCGTAAGTTTCGCGCTCCTGCCAGTTTGCCGACCGCCATACTGAGGAAACAGTATCGATTGAACAATCGGATTCATCAACATCAGCTTTAAGAACGATTCGATAATTATTCTTAAGTGAGTATATATGATAGACAACTGTAAATCTATTTTTACGAGTTGCCCAATCAACAGCGGTAACATCCTCACACATTATAAATTCAAGTTCAGAATTAGTTTTCAGGAATTTACAAACCGGTAAGATAAACTGTTTATCGAACTTGATCACAAATTCATCTTTGTACTCGGAGAAATCGAACTGTACTTCTTTAAAATTCTCCTGAAGTTTAGACTTAATAATTTCTTTTATTTCCATTTTAATTATTCTGGATTACGTTTAATTCGGGAAGTTTTAAATTCTGAAATTCTCTTGCTTTGCTCATTCCAATCTTACTCTGAATCTGGATTAAAGCATTTAAGAGATTATCAGGTCTTGGCGGACAACCGGCAAGATAAATATCTACAGGTAAGAATTGATCAATCCCCTGAACTACAGAATATGATCTGTACATTCCACCGGTTGATGTACAGGCACCCATTGCTATTACCCATTTAGGATCAGGCATCTGGTTATAAATCTTTTTAACAACATG
>JALHTS010000014.1 GCA_022865965.1 Ignavibacteriaceae bacterium | reverse complement strand
AATTACCTTGAAGGAAAATTTGAATTAGGATCTGCTCACATTAGAATGAATTATCCTAAGTCAAGTGGATTGCGATACGGTGAAAATCCTCATCAGAAAGCTGAAGTGTATGGAGATTTCTATTCATACTTTGAAGTATTTCATGGTAAAGAACTTTCATACAATAATATTCTTGATCTTGTAGCTGCGGTTGAATTGGTTGAAGAACTAGGAGAAAATTCCTGTACAATTGTAAAACATAATAATCCTGCAGGTGCAGCATCTGGAAATAATCCAGTAGATGCTTATCTTAAAGCACTAAAATGTGATCCTGTTTCTGCTTTTGGAGGAATTGTTGTTTTTACTTCAGAAGTAAATGAAGAAACAGCATCGGAGTTGAATAAAATATTTCTCGAAGTTGTTGTTGCTCCGTCATTTACAACCGGCGCAATTGACATTCTTAAAAAGAAAAAAGACAGAAGATTACTCAGGCAATTAAAATCAATATCTGATGCAAGAAGAAACGTAAAAACTATTCCTGGCGGATTACTTGTTCAGGATTCTGATTCAATTTCATTAAATAAGAATGAATTAAAAATTGTTACTGAAAATAAACCAACTGAAAAGGAGCTTGAAGATCTTAAATTTGCCTGGATTGTTGCAAAGCATACAAAATCAAATGCAATTGTTTTTGTAAAAGATAAAACAACTTTAGGTGTTGGTGCAGGTCAGATGTCGCGCATAGATTCAGCAAAAATTGCTTATATTAAAGCAAAAGAGCAAGGTTTAGATCTTAACGGTTCAGTTGCAGCATCGGATGCTTTCTTTCCTTTTGCTGATGGTTTGTTAGAAATTATTAAATACGGGGCAACATCGGTAATTCAACCGGGTGGATCGGTGCGTGATAATGAAGTTATTGAAGCAGCTAATCAAAATAAAATTTCTATGGTATTTACCGGAATTAGACATTTCAAACATTAAAGAGGCACATGGGACTATTAGATTTTTTCTCCGCTGATATTGCAATAGATCTTGGCACTGCCAACACTTTGATCTACATAAAAGGCAAAGGCATAGTTCTTAACGAACCTTCGATCGTTGCATTTGACAAAAACTCAAAACGTATTATTGCTCTTGGCAATAAAGCTAAAGAAATGCAGGGAAGGGAACATAAAGAAATTAAAGTTTGCCGACCTATGCGTGATGGTGTAATTGCTGATTTTGAAATCACTGAGGGTATGATTCGGGCATTTATTAAAAGAGTTCGTGCCGGTGCTTTCTCAAGCAGACGCGTTGTTGTTGCTGTTCCCAGCGGAGTTACGGAAGTTGAAAAAAGAGCTGTGAGAGACAGTGCGGAACATGCCGGTGCCAAAGAAGTTCATTTAGTTGCTGAACCTATGGCTGCCGCCATCGGTATTGGAATTGACGTTGAAGCTCCCGTTGGTAATATGATTATTGATATAGGTGGCGGTACAACTGAAATTGCCGTCATAGCTTTAGCCGGTATAGTTAATGAAGAATCAATTCGAATTGCCGGTGATGAAATGAATTATGCGATTATGCAGTTCTTCAAAAAAAATCATAATATACTTATTGGTGAAAGAACTGCCGAAGCAATTAAATGTGAAGTTGGTTCTGCTGTTCCGCTGAAAGAAGAAATTACAATTCAGGTTAAAGGAAGAGATCTTGTCGGCGGAATTCCAAAAACAACAGAAGTAAGTTCTGTTGAAATAAGGGAAGCATTAAATGAATGTATTGTACAGATTGTTGAAGCTGTTCGTCAAACACTTGAAAGAACTCCACCTGAACTTTCAGCAGATATTCTCGATCGTGGCATAATGTTAACCGGTGGTGGTGCATTGCTCAAAGGTCTTGATGAAAGAATTAGAATGGAAACAAATCTTCCGGTTCATATTGCAGAAGATCCGCTAACAGCAGTTGCAAGAGGTGCCGGAAAAATCATTGAAAATTTAAATCATTATTCAAAGGTATTAATACGTAACAGAAGATATTAATGGTCAGATTTTTTAAAAGGTTCTGGTTAGAATTTAAAGAATATATTGTCCTCGTTTTACTGATTATCATCAGCCTTGTATTACTCTCTCAAAATCAATCTTCCGGAGTTAAAAAAGTTCGTACTCTTGCCTTTGGAACCTTTGCAACCTTTACTTCAGTGTTTAATGATTTGTTTATGACCAGCTCTATAAGAAAAGAGAATGAAAAACTTCGCCAGACAAATGCCGAACTTATGCTTCAAATAAGCCGACTTCGTGAGTACGGAATTGTGGGGGAAGAATTGAAAGGACTTCTTGCATTAAAAGATACTTCTGGTTATCCATTAATTCCTGCTACTATCGTTTCAAAATCTCTTTCCAAAGCACAAGGAACGGTAATTCTTAATACCGGATCTTTAAACGGAGTAGAGCCAGGTATGCCTGTTATTACTCATCAGGGTTTAGTTGGCATTATCAATTCTACATCCGAGAATTTTTCCATAGTACGAACACTTCAAAATGTTGATCTTAAACTAACAGTTAAATCTGAGAGAACAAGGGAACACGCTATAATGAAATGGAACGGGGAAACACTTGTTCTGGTCAATATTCCCAAAACTTACAAGATTCAAAAGGGCGATAGAATTGTTACTTCAGAAATTAGTTCTATTGTACCGCTGCCAATTCCGGTTGGAGTAGCTGGAGAATTAGGAAATCTTGAAACAGGAATTTTTAATGAAATGAAAGTTATTCCATTTGTTGACTTTTCTATGACTGAATATGTCTTTGTTCTGGGTATTGTACACAGCAAACAGATTCAAGAACTTGAAATGAATTTTTTTAACAGATAGATAAATGCGCGCACAATATTTAATCTCGATTATATTGTTTTTTCCGATACTCTTACTTCAAACAACCGTCATTCCATTGATTGCTCTGGGCGGCGTAGTTCCTGACTTAATAATAATTCTTCTGGTATTCTATACAATTAATAACAATCAGATTTTTGGAACAGTGCTGGGCTTTGTATATGGATTTCTTTTCGATATGATAACAGGTAGTTTATTAGGCAGTGCAATGATTTCTAAAACCTTAGCCGGATTTATTGCCGGATATTTTTCATCAGAGAATAAGAGGAATATTTACTTGAAACCTATTAATTTTTCATTAATAGTTTTATTCGCGGCTCTTGTTGATGCTGTTATATATTCATTTTTCTCTGCATTGGATTTTTATACAACCATTTTCAAATTACTTTTTGATCATGCTTTCCTTCCGGCATTGTTTACTGCAGTTATAAGCATATTCCTTATTTTCTTTTATCCTAAAAGGAAATCATTTTGAACTCAGAGAATTTTGCTTCGGTTAACAGACGGGGTTTAATGTTTGCCTCAATACTTGTTGTCTTCGGACTGATGGTTTTTAGATTATTTTACATGCAGATTTTGCACTATGAAGAATACGATCAGAAATCAGCCGGCAACAGTATTAAAGGAATAGAACAATTTTCCTTACGAGGGGTTTTTTATGACAGGAACCTTAATATTGTTGTTGGCAATGCTCCCGCATATACTCTCAGAATTTTACCTGCTGATTATGATAGGAAATTAAGTCCGCTTCTTGATAAGGTTCTTGAAGTTGATTCTGGTTACGTAGATGCTCTTCTCGATAAAAATAAAATCTATTCAAAATTCGTTCAGGTAAGAATTAAAAGAGGAATTGATTTCAAAGTTGTTTCGTGGCTTGAAGAAAATTCCGAACATCTTCCGGGTGTAGATTATATTGTAGAAATGCAGCGCAGTTATCCTGCCGGTATTATGGGCTCTCATATGTTTGGATTCAACAAAGAAATATCACCTAATCAATTACAAGCGGAAAGAGATTTTTATAACCCGGGTGATTATGTCGGACATAATGGTATTGAAAAAATGTATGAAAAAGAAATCCGCGGAGTAAAGGGTTATAAGTATGTTCTTGTTGATTCAAAGAGAAAAGAGATTGGTAAATATCGTGGTGGAATGCAGGATAAAGTTTCTATAAAAGGAAAAGATCTGGTTTTATCTGTTGATGCAGATGTTCAAAGAACAGCCGAAGAGGAAATGAGAGGTAAGCGCGGTGCCGTGGTTGCAATTGAACCCAAAACAGGTGAAATACTTGCATTGGTT
>JALHTS010000109.1 GCA_022865965.1 Ignavibacteriaceae bacterium | reverse complement strand
CTGAACATAGTTGCAAAGGATAATAACTCCAAAGCCCGAACCGGATGGTTCGAAACTGATCACGGAAAAGTTGAAACTCCTATCTTTATGCCGGTTGGCACACAGGGAACGGTAAAGGCAGTTAATCAGCATTATCTTGAGCATGAAATTAAGGCTCAGATTGTTCTTTCAAATACTTATCATCTTTATCTAAGACCCGGAACAGAAATTCTGGAGCAAGCAGGCGGGCTTCATAAGTTTATGAATTGGAAAAAACCTATTCTGACAGACAGCGGCGGTTACCAGGTTTTCAGTCTGGCTGAATTAAGAAAACTTAAACCGGATGGTGTGGAATTCAGTTCACATTTGGACGGATCCAGGCATTTTTTCACACCAGAAAAAGTTATCAGCATTCAGCGCAGTATTGGTTCTGATATTATGATGGTTCTGGATGAATGCACTCCTTATCCTTGTGATTATGATTATGCAAAAAAATCCGTACAGCTTACCTCTGATTGGGCAGTCAAGAATAAAGAAGCATTCGAGAGTTCAAAATCTTTATATGGACATAAACAATTTCAGTTTGGAATAATTCAGGGGAGTGTTTATAAAGATCTTAGAGAAAAATCTGCTGAAGGTTTAATCAAACTGGATTTTGATTCTTATGCAATTGGCGGATTAGCAGTTGGTGAACCAACAGATATTATGTATGATTTGGTTAACTTCACAACTGATTTTATGCCTGAAGATAGATTAAGATATTTAATGGGAGTTGGTCGTCCTGAAAATATTCTGGAAGCTATTGAACGTGGTGTTGATATGTTTGATTGTGTTATGCCCACGCGAAATGCGCGTAATGCAAATTTGTTCACACATTCCGGAACTTTGTCAATGAGAAATGCTCGGTTTAAAAATGATTTCGGTCCGGTTGATGATAAATGTGATTGTTATACTTGTAAAAATTATACGCGTGCATATTTAAGGCATTTATTTATAGTGAGTGAGATTCTTGCTCTTGAACTAGCTTCAATTCATAACCTTACTTTCTATCTTAAGTTAGTAAAAGAAGCACGAGATAAAATAATTGAGGGAACTTTCCTGCAGTGGAAAAATGAATTTGTAAATAATATATCAATTAAAAACTAAACTCTTAAGGAGGATAAATTGGAACTTTTATTTGCTATGGCACCGCAAGGCGGTGAAGGCGGCGGACAGTTAATGAGTACACTCATTATGTTCGGTGCAATCTTTGCAATATTTTATTTTATGATCATCAGACCCCAGCAGAGACGGGCTAAGGAAAGAACAAAACTTCTTTCAAATCTTGAAAAAGGTGACAAAGTTGTTACAAGCGGTGGTATTCATGGAGTGATTGCAGGGATTGATGAAAAAACGGTTTTGCTGCAGATCAGTGAAAACACAAAAATAAAAATTGATCGCAGTGGTATCGGCACAGCATTGTCCAAGGAATCTAAATAGCAAGAGAAAATTTTATGTTTTGCTCTGTTGAAGAAGCCATTGAAGAAATAAAAAATGGAAGAGTGATTATTGTTGTTGACGATGAAGATCGTGAGAATGAAGGCGATTTTATTTGTGCTGCAGAATATGTTACTCCCGATATAGTTAATTTTATGGTAACACACGGCAGGGGAATGCTGTGTGTTGCTCTTTCCGGTAATAGATTGGATGAATTAAATCTTCCCTTGATGGTAGATACTAATTCTGCATTGCACGGAACTCAGTTTACTGTTACTGTTGATGCAGTTGAAGGAACAACTACAGGAATCTCTGCCGCTGATCGTTCTATAACAATGAAAAAACTCATTGATGATAAATCAACTGCTAAAGATTTTGCCAGACCTGGACATATTTTTCCTCTTCGTGCTTTTGATGAAGGAGTTTTAAGAAGAGCGGGTCATACCGAAGCCGCTGTTGATATTTGCAGACTTGCAAGCTTGAAACCTGCTGGTGTTTTATGCGAGATTCTTAAAGAAAATGGTGAAATGGCAAGACAGCCTGAACTTTTTGAGATTGCTAAGAAATTTAATTTGAAAATTCTTACCGTTCAGAATTTAATTCAGCATAGGATTAGAAACGAAAACCTTATTGAGAAGATTACCGATATTGATTTCCCATCAAAGCATGGAAGTTTCAGACTTCATCTATACCGCAATTTACTTGACAGAAAAAAACAAGTTGCATTGATTAAAGGGACACCCGATCCCGATCAGCCATTCCTGGTT
>JALHTS010000108.1 GCA_022865965.1 Ignavibacteriaceae bacterium | reverse complement strand
CATAATTGCCCACTTGGCAGATGCACTTCCCATAAACATATTGATGAATGCTGCAAGCAGAACAAATGCAGCAATTAACGGAATTCCAGTTAATCCGATACTTTTTAAGAAGCCAGCGCCATCAATCGCAAAAATTAATCCTAAGTTACTGTAACGGAAAAAGTAAACGAACTGAGCGGCAAAAAATACAAGCACAATATATGTAGCAAGCGTTCCCATAGATTTTATGATGTGCTTCATAAAATCTTTATCATTTTTAATTGATTTAACAATCACTCCGTAAACCAATCCGGGAACTAAAAAGAAAACTAATATTCCAGTTATAATTCCGTCGAAAAAGGGCGAACGAAGAATGGCATCAGTTTCAGGATTTCTGAACAAACCATTTTCCGGGATAATTGTGAAAGCCAATGCAATGATTATAAGTAATAAACTAATTCCAGCCCACTTTAGAGCTTTTTTCTCTGTGTCAGTAATTTCATCAACGGGTATTTTTTCAGCATTACCTGTATACTTTTTAAGTCTTGGTTCGACAATTTTTTCAGTTACCCATGTTCCAATTAAAACTACCATAAACGCAGATACGAACATAAAATAAAAATTAACTGCCGCATTAATTTTCATACTTGGATCAATAATCTGTGCTGCCGATTCAGAAAGGCCGGCGAGAATAGGATCGACTGAACCTATAAGAAAATTAGCTCCAAATCCTCCACTAACACCACAAAATGCAGCAGCGAGACCTGCCATAGGATGACGGCCCAGAGCATAAAATATAGTGGCACCAAGAGGAATTAAAATTACATAACCTGCTTCTGAAGCAAGATGGGAAAGAACTCCGGCTAGTACAATTGCGGCGGTTATTAATTTTGGAGGAGCTTTAATAACAAGAGCACGAATCATCGTATTAAACAAACCTGAACCTTCAGCAACTCCGATCCCTACCATAACTGCAAGAACATAACCGAGTGGAGGAAAATTCACAAAGTTGTGAACCACATTTGTGTAAATCCACCTTAAGCCATCCCCGTTTAGAAGACTTCTGACATGGATAGTGGAACCATCACCAGGATGAACAGCAGTATATGAAAAAAAATCTCCCATCCAGGAGGCAGCTGCTACTATAAGTGCTAGTAGCGCAAATAGTGTTGCCGGATGCGGAAGTTTGTTTCCAACTATTTCTATATAATCGAGCGATTTATTAAAAATTCTTGTAGCTAAGGATTTTGCAGCCAAAATTTCCTCCGAAGTAATTTTGTTGAATATATATAAAGTTAGTCCATTAAATCTTAAAACAGAATTATTGTTGGAAATTTAAATTGTTAATGACATTTTTAAAATATAATTATCTTGCTATTAAAATTTATCTAAACAATAGAGGAAAAAATGCCGACTTTAATACAATCCCCTTCTGTCATAGAATCAGCCGGAAATAAACCAAAAGTAATCGAGGAATTTATCGGAAGAATAAACACCAAGAATAGTAATTTGAGTATTGCTAAAATGAAAAGTCCTTCCGGATGGATTGAACCCGGGCAAAAACCAGAGTTCGATGAATTTACTGTCGTACTTAATGGAATTCTAAGAGTTGAATATGACAAAGGTTTTGTTGACGTAAAAGCCGGTCAGGCAGTAATTACAAATAAGAATGAATGGGTCAGATACAGCACTCCGTTTAATGAGGGTGCAGAATATATTGCAGTTTGTTTACCGGCATTCAGTCCTGAAACTGTAAACAGAGACAGTAACTAAAAGTTTTAAAAAAAGGAACCCGGCAACCGAAGTCACCGGGTCTGCCCATACAAAAGGTCTGGGGGTAAACCTTCTGCATGCTGCGATGTAAAAATAAGTCTATAGTTTTTTTTATTCAAGAGAATTAACAATAAATTTAAAATAAATTTTGTGGCAGGAATACTACTTGTTTTCAAAGATCGTAAAATATTTTACCAACTTTTTAGGTAAATTATTCTTAACTGTTGAATATCGTTAAAAATGTTTACAGTAGAAAATATTGAGGAATAAAATGGATAAATATTGTGTATAAAAGATTAGTGAATATATCATTGATTCTCAGCCTGATTACTATTATTTACAATCTGGTTGAAGGCGCTGTTTCAGTGTTCTTTGGATTGCAGGATGAAACTTTAGCATTATTCGGATTTGGTGTAGATAGTTTTGTGGAAGTTATTTCCGGTCTTGGCATTTTACACATGGTTCTACGAATGAAAAAGAACAACGATGTAAAAAGCAGAGATGTATTTGAGAGAACTGCTCTTAGAATCACCGGTACAAGTTTTTACTTATTAACAGCTGGATTGATTATCGGAGCAATTACAAATATTATTAAAGGGGTTCACCCGGATACAACTATTGTGGGAATAATAATAGCAGTAATATCTTTACTTACAATGTATCTTCTGGTTATTGCAAAAATGAATGTGGGAAATAAATTAAGATCAGATGCTATTATTGCTGATGCAAATTGTACAAAAACCTGTTTTCATCTTTCCATCATTCTACTTGTATCCAGTTTGTTATATGAGCTTTTTCAAATTGGATTTATTGATATTGCCGGATCATTGGGCATTGCATACTTCGCTTTTAAAGAAGGAAAAGAATCCTTTGCAAAATCAAAAAGTGAAACACTTTCATGCAGCTGTGAAGATTAGTTTAAGATAATAATCAAACCTTAAGAAGCCGTATCATTTCCTGTACTGCTTCTTTAATTCCAACTACAACAGCTCTGGCAATAATTGAATGACCGATGCTTACTTCATCAATATCAGTTAACTCTCTGAATATTTTAATATTCTGGTAGTTCAATCCGTGTCCTGCATTCACTCCTAGTCCAAGTTTTTTTGCATGTTTCGACGCAATGCGAATCCTTTCCAGTTCATCAAATTGTTCTTCTTCTGATAAAGCATTTGCAAAAACACCGGTATGAATTTCAATTAAGTCTGTTTCTATTTCTGCTGCAACATCAATATGATTCAGATCGGGTTCAATAAAAAGCGAAACTTCAATATTGGAATTGTGAAGTTCTTTGATTGTATCCTTCAATAAAGACACATTATCAATAACATTTATTCCGCCTTCAGTAGTAAGCTCCTGTCTTTTTTCAGGAACTATTGTAGCCAGCTCTGGACCAACATCACAGGCAATTTTAATAATTTCTTCAGTAGCTGCCATTTCAAGATCAAGTTTTGTTGTGATAAGCTCACGTAGTAATCGAACATCACGCTCACTTATATGCCGTCTGTCTTCACGCAGATGAACAACAATACCATCCACTCCTGCTTGTTCGGCAATTAATGAAGCGGTAACAGGATCAGGTTGTTCTTCGCCGCGAGCATTTCTTAAAGTAGCTATATGATCAACGTTTAATGTTAATCTCATTTTATCCTCAGAAAATTTCTTTAATAATATTGAATAATGAATTTATTCCGATACCATAATCACCTGCTCTGAATCTCAGCGCAGAAATAAAATCAATAAAAAACATAACACCGATATGAACAGCAACACAATAATAAATTGATTTTGTTCTTAGAGCAAGAATTCCCAGAGCAATTCCTCCGGCAATAGCACCAAAAGTTTCAAGCTCCGGTTTTCCATTATGCAAAATAACAAAAGGAATCATTTGAATCAGCACAGCATAGTATCCGAATTTTTCCTTTAATCCGAAAAGCATGAATCCGCGCCAGATAAATTCCCACGCAAACATATAAATCAGCATACCGGATTCATAAATTAAAAATAACCACCAGGATTCTTTTATACTATGAAGATGAGGATACTTCTGAACAAAACTATCAGTTGAAGATGCAATCCAAATAATCGGCAGCATAACAGCTAAAAAAAATACTGCTATTTTAATTCCTGTTTTATAATCACCCCAGATTAGTCCATAGTCTCTAAGATTTTCTTTTAAAACAAACTTGATAATTAGTAAACTAAGAATGAATAGGGTAAAAAAATCACTTATAAACCAATATAGATACTCAGCAAGATAAACGTCATAGTTTTCTGGAACAGAATCAAAAAGATAAGTTCTGAAAAATCTCCGCGAAGAGTAATACCAGGAAATTGTCTGAATTATTGCTATTGATAGAAAAATAACAATTACTTTTCTATCCATCTCAAGAATTATTTCTTTAAGATTTTTAATCTCTGCAAATAACTTATTTGGTTTAGATGGCTTATTCATTAAAATATTTCAGAATTGGCAAACATTTGCGACATTTTGACTAAAATGCTAATAAAATTAACAAAATTTTAACAAATTTCCTTGATATTGAGCCTCTGTGGGCTTGACAAATTTTTATCAAGAGGATATATTAGCACTCGCTTTTAAAGAGTGCTAATATCATTTCAAAGAAATTACTTAATCAAACAAAGGAGTAAAAATATGAGCAAAATTAATTTGAAGCCATTGGCAGACAGAATTGTTGTAAAACCTGCCGAAGCTGAAGAAAAAACCGCCGGAGGAATAATTCTTCCTGATACCGTAAAAGAAAAACCTGTGGAAGGAACAGTTGTTGCAGCAGGTCCAGGTAAAGTTGCTGATGATGGTACAGTTATTAAAATGGAAGTTAAAGTTGGCGACAAAGTTCTTTATGGTAAATACAGCGGAACAGAAGTTATAATAAAAGGAGAAGAATATTTAATAATGCGCGAAAGCGATGTATTTGGAATTCTTGGTTAATCATTTTTAATTGAAAACAAAATAAGAGGAAAAATATTATGGCGAAATTAATTGTATATAGCGTTGAAGCCCGCACTGGACTAAAATCCGGTGTAGATAAGCTTGCAAACGCAGTTAAAGTTACACTTGGTCCGAAAGGACGAAATGTAATTATCGAAAAGAAATTTGGAGCACCTACTGTTACAAAAGATGGTGTTACAGTTGCAAAAGAAATTGAACTCGATGATCCAGTCGAAAATATGGGCGCTCAAATGGTTCGTGAAGTTGCATCCAAAACCAGTGATGTTGCCGGTGATGGAACTACAACAGCAACCGTTCTTGCTCAAGCTATTTATAGAGAAGGACTAAAGAACGTTACTGCCGGCGCTAATCCGATGGATCTTAAAAGAGGAATTGACTTTGCAGTGATTAAAGTTGTTGAATTTCTAAAATCTGTTAGTAAAGAAGTTGAAGGAAGAAATGAAATTGCTCAGGTAGGTTCTGTATCAGCTAATAACGATAAATCAATTGGTGATCTTATTGCTGATGCTATGGATAAAGTTGGCAAAGACGGTGTAATTACAGTTGAAGAAGCAAAAGGTACTGAGACAGCATTAGAGGTTGTTGAAGGTATGCAGTTCGATCGTGGATATATTTCTCCTTACTTTGTAACTGATGCAGAAAAAATGGAAGCTGTTCTGGAAGATCCTTTAATCTTAATTCACGATAAGAAAATTTCTGCAATGAAAGATCTTCTTCCAGTTCTTGAAAAAGTTGCTCAGCAAGGAAAATCATTACTTATCATTTCAGAAGATCTTGAAGGCGAAGCGCTTGCTACTTTAGTAGTTAATAAGATTCGTGGAACCTTAAAAGTTGCAGCAGTTAAAGCCCCTGGATTCGGAGATAGAAGAAAATCTATGTTAGAGGATATAGCTGTCCTTACTAACGGGACAGTGATTTCTGAAGAAAGAGGATTTAAATTAGAGAATGCAACAGTCTCATATCTTGGAACTGCTAAAAAAGTTGTTATTGATAAAGATAATACTACAATAGTTGAGGGTGCAGGAAAAACTGAAGAAATCAAAAAAAGAATTAATGAAATTAAAGCTCAGATTGAAAAAACAACTTCTGATTATGATACGGAAAAATTGCAGGAACGACTTGCAAAACTTTCCGGCGGTGTTGCTGTAATTAAGATTGGTGCATCAACTGAAGTTGAAATGAAAGAGAAGAAAGCCCGCGTTGAAGATGCATTACACGCAACCCGTGCTGCAGTTGAAGAAGGTATTGTTGCCGGCGGTGGTGTTGCTTTAGTAAGAGCTATTGAAGCTCTTGCAAAACTTAAAGGTGAAAACGCTGACCAGACAACCGGTATACGAATTGTCCAAAAAGCTCTAGAAGAGCCATTAAGACAAATAGTTAATAACGCCGGACTCGAGGGCTCAGTTGTTTTGCAGAAAGTTCTTGAAGGAAAAGATGATTACGGATTTAATGCAGCAACAGAAAAGTATGAAAACCTTACGAAGTCAGGTGTCATCGATCCTACCAAAGTTACAAGAACTGCACTTGAAAATGCTGCTTCTGTATCTTCACTTTTAGTTACAACCGAAGCTGTTGTATATGAGAAAAAAGAGAAAGAGGCTCCAATGCCACCAATGCCAGGAGGTATGGGCGGTATGGACGGAATGTATTAAAAGTTAGTTAACCCCTAACTCATGGCGAGGGAATCATTCCTCGCCATTTTTATTTTAAATCTG
>JALHTS010000700.1 GCA_022865965.1 Ignavibacteriaceae bacterium | reverse complement strand
TTTTCTGAAAGCAATAATGCTGAATCTCTTAATAACTTATTAGCTGCAACTCCGCCAACAACTGAGATAGATTTTACAGGAAAATTCTTTACCGCCTTTTCAAGTTTACGGATCAAAGCTTGCACAACAGCGTACTGAAAAGAAGCCGAAATATCGTATATAGTTTTTTCATCCAGCTTATTATTTAAAGATTGCACATAGCGCAATACAGATGTTTTAATTCCACTAAAAGAAAAATTATAAGGATCTTTTAACTGTGCAATGGGAAATTTAATTTTCTTTTCATCGCCTTGCATAGCCGCTTGTTGGATTTTTGGCCCGCCGGGATATCCAAGTCCTATCATTTTTGAAACTTTATCAAATGCTTCTCCTGCTGCATCATCAACGGTGGAACCTAGTTTGACTATTTCGGTAAAGCTGTTCACGAGGAGCAATAAAGTGTGTCCGCCTGAAACGACCAATGTAAGAAAAGGAAACTCAGGTTTTTCTTCCATAAGAAATCCGGAGAAGATATGACCTTCAATATGATTGACTCCAATGAATGGTTTGTTTAATGAATATGATAAACCCTTTGCGTAAGTTAAACCAACCAGTAAAGCCCCAATTAATCCAGGACCGGCAGTTGCACAGATTAGATCAATATCATTAAGTATAACAGAGCTTTTTTGAAGTGCATTTTTGACAAGAGGATTAACAATTTGAAGATGTGCTCGACTTGATAATTCGGGCACAACTCCGCCGTAATTTTTATGAAAATCCTGAGAAGAAATTAAATTAGTAGTAACCTCTCCGTTTTTTAATATTGCAACCGATGTTTCATCGCATGAACTTTCTATACCTAAAACAATCATAATCTTCCGAAACTTAAAATGCTTTTAACTATATGTCCAGCCATAGCAGGATTCTCCTTAAGTCGCCTAATCGAATAAGCGTACCAGTCTTTTCCAAATGGAACATAGACACGAATTTTATAACCGTCATTGTTTATTTTATCTCTTAAATCTTCTCTTACACCCAGTAGCATTTGAAATTCAAACTTTTCTTTTGGAATATTCATTTCCTTAATCAGTTTGTATGATTCGTCAATTAAATATTTATCGTGTGTTGCTATACCTACATAATTTCCATTTTTAAACATTTCTTTCAGAGCCTTCATAAAATTATCTCTGATTGCTTGTTTGTCTTTATATGCGATTATAGAAGGTTCAACATAAATACCTTTGCAAATACGATAAGTGGTTCCAAGCTTATTTAGAATAACAACATCATCATAAGTTCGTTTCAGATATGATTGAAGAACTATCCCAACATTTTTATATTGTTCATAAATTCTTTTAAAGAGATTAATTGTGGCATCAGTGTAAGGAGAATCCTCCATATCAATTCTAACAAAATTATTTATCTCGCGTGCGCGCTTTACTAATTCAAGAACCTGTTCATAGGCAATATTTTCATCAATTGCTAAACCCATTTGAGTAGGCTTGATTGAAAGATTTGCAAGCAGCTTGTTTTCTGCTATAGCCTCTAAAGTCTGAAGACAGATATTTTTGTCAGCAACTGCTTCTTCTTTGTTTGTGACTGATTCCCCGAGAACATCCATTGTTGCGTGGATACCTTTAGCATTTAATTCTTTAACGACCCTTACTCCGTCTTCCAGACTTTCGCCCGCAATATATTTTTTAGAAAAAAACCCCACAACCGTTTTGGGCATTAATTGCACCAACTGTACTATGAGCTGATTAAAAATGGACACTGCATACTCCTTGAATTGTGTAATCCAAAACTAAAACAAATTTCTTTATGAATAAAATTAAGCGAAGTTTAACAAATTGAGTAAATTGATTCTGCTAAACGGAGAATTTATAACTTTTTGTTAGGCAGGGGTTGTTGCAAAATTATGAAAAGCAGGTTAACTTTTTGCCGCAAAGCTGCTAAATCAGAATTATTATTGAATATAAAATCAGCTCTTTTGCGTTTTTCGTCTTCGGAAATTTGCATTTCCTCCCTTTTAGCGAATTGTTCTTCAGAATAATTCTCAGATTTTTTCTTTCTCTGAAATCTTAATTCTCTATCTGCAGTTATTAAGATCACATAATCAAAATACTTTTCCATATCGGCTTCATATATAAGAGCAGCTTCTAAAAAAACGATGTCATTTTTTTTTAGATGTAACTCCATCATTTCAACAGACTTTTCTATTACTACCGGATGAAGAATTAATTCTAAACGGGAAAGATTCTTATTATCATTAAAAACAATCTGGGCAAGAAATTTTTTATTGGGTTTACCGTTATGATATGATTCCTTACCAAATGCTTTTATAACTTTTTCTTTTACAATTTCATCGTTTGCAAGAATGCTTTTTGACAACTCATCTGCAATTATAACTTTATATCCGGCTTCTTCAATGAATCGGGAAAAAGTTGATTTGCCTGATCCGATATTTCCAGTTATAGCTATTTTTAATTTTTTGTTAGTCATAAAAAAGAAAGAGCAATTAAGCCATTCCAAATAAATTATTTTGCGTAACCAATTTTTCGAACTTCACGGATCACAGTAACTTTAATTTGTCCGGGATAGTCCATTTCTTCTTCAATTTTAGCAGCAATATCGTGAGCAAGTTTTTCTGCAAGAACATCGTCAACTTTTTCCTGCTCAACAACAACTCTAACTTCTCTTCCAGCCTGGATTGCATAAGTTTTTGCAACACCTTCAAAAGATTTGGCGAGCAATTCCAGATTTTCAAGACGTTTAACATAACCTTCAAGAGGTTCTCTTCTTGCACCGGGACGGGCACCGCTTATTGCATCGGAAGCCTGAACCAATACTGCAATCGGATGTTCCATTTCAATATCTTCATGATGAGAACCGACTGCATTTACAACAATCGGATT
>JALHTS010000699.1 GCA_022865965.1 Ignavibacteriaceae bacterium | reverse complement strand
TCTTCTTCGGGTAATAGCTCTTTTAATTTCATTTCAATTTTAATAGGATCTTTTGTTTTAACAAAGCCAAAAATATTTGATAATCTTATTACATGAGTATCCACAGCAATTGATGGAATTCCAAAAGCATTACCGGCAACAACTGAAGCAGTTTTTCTTCCAACTCCGCTTAGCTTTGTTAATGCTTCAAAATCAGCAGGAACCTTTCCGCTATGATTTTCAATGATCTCTTTGCAGCAATTGATTATATTTTTTGCCTTCTGTCTGTAAAATCCTGTTGAGAAAATATCCTTTCCTAATTCTTCAACAGTAACTTTAATATAATCCTGTGGCTTTTTGTAATTCTTAAAAAGTGATTTAGTAACAATATTCACTCTTTCATCAGTACACTGTGCAGAGAGGATTGTAGCAATAAGAAGCTGGAAAGGATTTGAATATTCAAGAGCAGGTTTTGGTTTTGAGTATTCTTCTTTGAGAGCTGAAAATATTTTTCTGGTAAAATTAAGTTCAGATTTATTTGGCATTTTTATTTAATTGTGGATCAGAAATGAATAATCGCTCAACCGGTTTGGAATTTGAATAGTAGCGCGTACGGGATTTCTCCAAAGGAGTCCCTTCGGGAGAACCCGTGATCTCTGCTTGTTTATATTATTTTTTTCTCTTTTAACCAGATATAGCCTTCAATTGATTTAAAGAATCTTTCGCGTGCTACTGCTTCCTTTCTGGTTGTAAAAGTTTCAAAGTAGTGAAGCACGTATGGTTTATGACCTTTAGTATACCGCACTTTCCCAGAATTATGATACTTCAGTCGATTTTCCAAATTGGAAGTTGAGCCATAGTAATAACTTTTATCCTTGAGACTCTTAAGTATATAAGTGTAATACAAGACTGATAAAATAATGAGAGAGAAAAGATATATGAAATTGTAGCGCGTACGGGATTCGAACCCGTGATCTCCGCCTTGAGAGGGCGGCGTCCTAAGCCACTAGACGAACGCGCCTGTGAATAAATTAAAAATTAACAATGAATAATTTATAATTGCTTTGGAATTGTTAATTCCTAATTGTTCATTGTTAATTAGTTTGGTTGTCCCGTCAGGTTTCGAACCTGAACTCTTCTGATCCAGAGTCAGACGTGTTGCCAATTACACCACGGGACAATAAATTTTTCTTGCAATTTTCGCTCGAAATATACCTGTCAAATAATCAGGCTGCTATTTCTAAAACCCAGTTCTTTCTATCAGAGCTTAACTATTTATTAGTTATGTAATTGATAAATAATTCATTGCAAAGTTAATACGGAATGAGTAAGAATAGCAAGGCTTCACTATTGCTTTACCAATAAAGGCAGGCAGGTTGAACTTGATTTCTAAATGCAAATAATTAAAATTGCAATATGTTTGAAATTATTCATTGTATATTTGTTTATATGAAACTAAAAATAATGAGATACTGCGCCTCTTTTTTGTTTATAACAATCGCTATAAATGCTCAGCAATATGATTATCAATATTCAATCGGGAAATTTATAAACGCATCTTCATTTTATATTGCTGCATCGGGAATAATTTATGTAACTGACAACGGGAATGATCAAATTACAAGTTTGGATACTCTTGGTAATATTCTTCAAACTACCGGCGGTTATGGCTGGACTGAAGCAACATTTGATGAACCTGTTGATGTATTTGCTACTCCGTTAAATATTTATGTAACAGATAAAAATAATCATCGTATTCAAAGATTCGATCGTGATCTTAATTTTATTTCATCTCTTTGTACAAAAGATGAAGATAATAAAGAAGCAAGATTTGGTTATCCTTTAAGTTGTGCTGTTTCAAATCAGGGTGATATGTATATACTTGATTCTGAAAATCAAAGAGTTATAAAGTTTGATTTGTTCGGAAAATTTATTCAAAATTTTGGCGGATTTGACGCTGGAAGTTACATGTTAGAAAATCCAAAATCTCTGGCAGTTAGTTCTAATAATTTAATTTTAGTTTTAGATGAATCAGGCATTGTAATCTTCGATTCATTTGGCAATGGCGTTGGGAATATTGAGATAGAAGAAAAGTTGGTCTCATTAAGAATTA
>JALHTS010000107.1 GCA_022865965.1 Ignavibacteriaceae bacterium | reverse complement strand
GCCAACTTTCAAAATGATTGCTGAAAATGGAGTTTCTGCCTTATCTCTGCAGCCATCTTTTCCATCAAAAACTTTTCCAAATCATTACACAATTGTTACAGGACTCTATCCACAAAATCACGGAATAATTTCTAATAATATATACGATCCTTTTTATGATGAGTATTTCTCATTGGGAGACAGGTCCGCAGTTGAAAACAGCCGTTGGTATAAAGGAGAAGCTATTTGGGAAACTGCAAGAAAGCAAGGAATAATTACTGCCAGTTACTTTTGGCCGGGTTCTGAAATAGATATTGAATACAGAAGACCGGACTATTTTCAGTATTATGAGCACGAACGTCCTTATATGAAAAGAATGGATGGAATAATTGAATGGCTGAAGCTGCCTTATGATGAAAGACCGATATTTATTACTGTTTATTTTGATGCTGCCGATACTTACGGTCATAGATTTGGTCCAAACTCCGTAGAAATTAATAGCACAATAATGAGTCTTGATTCGCTTCTAAATACTTTGCTGAATAAACTCAAAGAAATAAATCTTTTTGACAGCACGAATATAATTGTAGTTTCAGATCACGGAATGAACGAAATATCAAGTGAGCGAGTTATTAATATTGATGAAATATTAAAAGGTCTTAAATATAAAATTATTGACGACGGTCCTTTTATGTTTGTATTTCCAAAAGTTAAGCACAAGACAATTATTTATAATACTCTGAAAGAAAATGAAAAGAATTACAGAGTTTATTACAAAGATGAATTACCCGAACATTATAATTTATCAGCCTCACATCTTTTGCCTGATATAGTTGTAATTGCTGATCTGGGATGGTCTTTGGTTAATGAAAAAACTGCAGATTCATACTACAACAAATCAATTTCCGGTAATCACGGTTACGATAATTACTTTATTGATATGCACGGAATTTTTTATGCAATGGGTCCTTCTTTCAAAAAGAACTATAAGATTGGAACTGTATTAAATATTGATATATATCCTTTGCTCTGTAAAATTCTAAATATCAAACCGAAAACTAATATAGACGGAAAACTGGAGCGTATTCAAACGATTCTAAAAGAATATTAAAAAAAATTATGAAATTATTAGATCTCAATTACAAAAAATATAAACTTGAAAACGGTTTGGAAATTATTTTACATAAAGACACTTCCCTTCCGCTTGTTGCAGTAAACATCTGGTACAAGGTAGGTTCAGCTTATGAAGTTAAAGGAAAAACAGGGCTTGCACATTTGTTTGAACATATGATGTTCCAGGGTTCTGAAAATGTTCCAAAAGAAAAGCACTTCAAATATATTCAGGAAGCTGGCGGAACTTTGAACGGCTCTACAAATTTCGACAGAACGAATTACTATGAAAAACTTCCTTCCAATTCACTTGAGTTAGCACTTTGGCTGGAATCTGATAGGATGGGATATTTCTTAAATTCCCTCACTCAGGAAAAGCTTGATAATCAGAAAAGTGTTGTTGCTAATGAACGGCTTGAAAGATATGATAATCAACCTTATGGTTTAGCGTGGGAGATAATTCTTAAAAATTTATATCCCAATGGTCATCCATACAGTTGGGCAACAATAGGATATTTAGATGATATAAAAAGTTACACACTTGATGATGTTAGAACTTTCTTTTCACAGAATTATTCTCCTAACAATGCCACTCTTGTTATTGCCGGAGAATTTGAATCAGAAAAAGCTAAGGATCTCATCGAAAAATATTTCGGCTCAATTAATTCATCAAATAACAGAAGAGAACCGTCTGAATTACTTTTTAAGCTTGATAAGAATATACTAATTGAACATCCTGACAATGTTCAACTTGACAGGCTATACCTTACGTGGAGAACAGATAAAATTTACAGCAATGATGATCCTGTTCTTGATGTACTGGCAGATATTTTAAGCGGTTCTAAAAATTCAAGGTTGTATAAAAGATTGGTTTTTGATGAAGAAATCTCCCAGGATGTTTCTGCGTTTCAATTCTCAGGAAAGTTTGGCGGAATGTTTATGATTGCCTCAACAGCTAAACCTGATATTTCACTCGATAAAATTAAGGAAGTGATCTTTGATGAAATAAATAAAATTTACAATGATGGTGTGAGTGATAATGAATTGATAAAAACTAAAAACGGAATAAAAGCAAACTACATTTATTCAATGCAAAGCATTGATACCATAGCAGACAGATTAAATTTGTACAATTTTTATCTCAACGATCCCAACAAGTTTAACTATGATTTAATGCGATACAATAAAATAAGTAAAGCTGAAGTTTCGGAAGTCTGTTCAAAATATCTGTCAAATCCTTTTGTAGAACTCAGGGTAATATCAAATAAAAAGCAGAGTAAATGATCAACAGAAAACAAAAGCCAGAACCTGCGGGAGAATTATTTTTTTCCCTTCCTGAAATTCAGGAAACAACTCTATCAAACGGACTTAAAGTCGTCTATATTCAAAAAGAAAAACTTCCGATAACAAGATTGAATTTGATGATTGAGTGCGGCAGCAAGTTTGATCCCATAAACAAAAAGGGATTATCAAACTTAACCTCAATGGTAATTGATGAAGGTGCCGATGGTTTGTCCGCAGTCGAAATCAGTGATGTGTTTGATATGCTTGGTTCTAACTTTTCTGTAAGCTCAGGTGCCGAATCAATAAACTTAAAACTTCAAACATTAACTGAAAACCTTGAAGGTTCATTAGATATTTTTTCAAAGGTTTTATTAAAACCAGACTTTAAACAACAGGATTTTGAAAGAGAGAAAAGAAAAATTTCCACCAGGCTTTTGCAACTTGGAGATGAGCCTGAATTTTTAGCTGAGCGAATTTTTGAGTTTCTTCTTTTCGGTGAGAATAATCCATACTCATTCCCTTCTCTGGGTTATGTTGATAATATTGAAAATCTCCAGCTTAATGATATTAAAAAGTTCTATTCTGATAAATTTTCTCCCAAAGTTTCTAATCTTGTTGCTGTGGGTAATTCCGATTTTGTAAGTTTTACAAAAGTAATGGTACAATATTTTAAAGATTGGGATTTACCAACCGAGCGGACAGTTTTATCAGATGATGATTCTATTAACTCAAAAAACATATTCCTTTTCGACAAAAAAGATTCTGTTCAAAGCGAAATAAGAATTGGTCATCCCTCAGTAAAAAGAAACAGTTATAGTTTTTTCCCCCGACTAATTCTTAATACTATTCTTGGTGGGCAATTTACAAGCAGAATAAATCTTAATCTCCGCGAGAATAAAGGATATACTTATGGAGTATTTTCAACTTTCAGTTATCTGAAAGACGCTGCTTATTTTTATGTTTCAACTTCGGTAGGAATTGAAAATACTCTGAATGCCGTTAATGAAATTTATTTCGAGCTTGAAAAAATTCAAAGCGGAGTGACGGATGAAGAACTTGAATTTGCAAAATCATCCATCATAAAAAAGTTTCCTTCTAACTTTGAATCTTACAGACAAATAACAGGTAATCTTACAACTAAAATTATTCATTCGCTTCCTGATAATTATTTTAATACATATATAGAAAATGTCAGTGCTGTAAATTCAGATCAGGTAAAAGAAGCCGCACAAAATTTAATTCATCCCGAAGAAGCGTTTTGCGTGATTGTTGGCGATAAAAATAAGCTGTATTCTCAGCTTAAAGATACCGGTTTGAAAATAGTTGAAGTTGATTATAAGGGAAGAGAAATTTGAAAGAAACTCTACAAGCCGAACAGTATTTCAGAAGGCACTGAATATTTATAGCCGATTTTCCTGAATCGTCTTATAGCGGTTAGAATATTGTCAAAATCTTCAGGTAAACAGACAACCAACATTGATTGATCACTTTCCAGAGATTGCATTAACTCACTAAATTGCGTTGGAGCACTTGTAATTGCGCCGGAAAGGATGCTCAATTCACTTTTTTTAATAAGTTTTATTTTCCTAGCAAGAAATTCTTTCTCAACGAACGAATAAATTTTCGATCCGTAGAAAGATGAATTATCATCAATAACAAAAAACGCTGCCTGAGAAAACGCTGAGAGTACGTAACGAATAGAACTTTTTAATCTTCTTTCAGAATAATTTGACTCAAATTTAAAATCCAGATCTGTAGTTTCATCTCCTAATAATAGAGCAAACTGTCGGTTGGATTTTTGATTTGATGCTACGAACGTTTTCATAACCAATGATGGTGTGAATAAAAAAGCAAATGGTTCGGGAGTATTAAGCAGATTATCGATAGTAGATTTTTCTGTTTTATCATTAATGTTAATTAAAAATCCGACTGATGCCGCTTCTCTTATTAAGTTTGGATTATAATCAATGTTTGCAGCAAATTTTAATTCATCTTCAGAAATAATTTTTAATAGTGTTTTACCGGAGATAATTTTTTCATCAGTTAAAACGTCAACAGCAAAATCACTAAAAATTTCGTTAAGCTCAGAAATAAATACAGGAATTGGTAAGTCTTTAGGTAAACTTAGTGCATAAGTCGAGTAATTATCATTGATTTTAACTTCTTTAATCTTTTGCTTTTTAATTGCAGTAAGTTCCAGTCCGAAATTTTGTATTGATATAAAAACCAGCGAATCAATTTCTTCCGCAGAAAGTACTTT
>JALHTS010000698.1 GCA_022865965.1 Ignavibacteriaceae bacterium | reverse complement strand
TACTTATCCACGTTACGGTTTGGACTGTGCTTTTCTGCGTGCTTATGAAAATGGTAAACCAATAAAAACAGATTATTATTTCAAATGGAATAATGACGGTGTGGTTGAAGATCAGCCTGTGTTTGTTGTGGGAAATCCGGGTAGAACCAATAGAATAAACACAATGGCACAAATTGAGTATGCAAGAGATATACGATATCCGATGCTTGTTGAAATGTTTAAAGAAATGTATGACATCTATGAAAAAATGGTTGCTGAAACAAAAGCAGAAGATTTTAAACTAATAGCACGACTTTATTCTTTTGGTAATGCTCTTAAAGTTTATCAAGGTACTTATAGAGCTTTGCTTGATCCTTTTTTAGTTGCGCGTAAAAAAGATTTTGAAAAGAATTTTAGAGAGGCAGTTAACAATAATTCCGAATTAAAAGATAAATATGGCAGCATCTGGAATGAACTTGAGGAATCGAGTAATCAGGCAAGAAAAAATGCCAATAAAATATATGCTTATACAATTAGTTTTTATTCGCCTCAATATCTGACAATGGCTAAAAATCTTGTTACTTATGCAACTCAGCTTAAGAATGATGAAATAACAAGAGAAAAATATGATTCACTTACTGCTCAGTTATTCCCAAGTGATTATAATAAAGAACTACAAGAGCAATTATTAGTAGTACAGTTAAACGTCCTAAAAAATAATTTGCAAGCAGATGATAAAATTTTTAAGGAATTGTTGGGCAGCACAACGACTGAGCAAGCGGCTAAGGATTTATTATTAAAATCTAATTTTACCTCCAATGAAAAATTACAGCAACTAGTAAGTGGTGGATCGGAAGTTGTTCTAAATTCTAAGGATCCATTCATTTATTATATACTTAATACTCAAGATGAATTAAAGCGAATGCGAGATGAAAATCAAGCAAGATTAGATAAAGAAGAAATCTTAAATCAAATGTTGGGCGAAGCGCTATACCAAGTATATGGTGATGCAATTCCACCTGATGCAACCGGAACATTGCGTATTGCAGATGGAATCGTAAAAGGATATGACTACAACGGAACTCGTACTCCAATCAAAACTACTTTCTATGGAGCTTTGGACAGATATTATTCTTTCGATGAAAAATTTCCGTTTAATTTACCGGACAGATTTGAAAATCTACCGCCTGAGTTTGATCTATCAAAACCTCTGAACTTCATAAGTACAAACGATATTGTTGGTGGTAATTCAGGAAGTCCTGTCTTAAATATAAATGGTGAAATAGTTGGCTTAGCCTTTGATGGAAATATTGAAAGTCTTCCAAGCAATTTCATTTATACAACTGAAGCCAACAGGACAGTAAGCGTAAGTGCCGTCGGTATGGTTGAAGCAATTAAAAATTTGTATAAAGCAACAGCACTAAGTGATGAAATTATAAACGGAAAAAGAAAATAAAAACTTAATTTAACGGTATTAGATTCTTTCAGGGAAAATATTTTATGTATTGGTTTATTTTATTTATTGCAGGTCTCTTTGAAATTGCCTGGGCTGTAGGATTAAAATATTCGGATGGATTCTCAAAACTTTGGCCATCTGTTTTTACAGCCGCGAGCATGATAATTAGCGTGAGCTTGCTTGCTTTGGTAGTTAAACATCTGCCGGTTGGAACGGCTTATGCAATATGGACAGGCATTGGAGCTGTTGGAACTGCTATTCTTGGTATTATTTTATTTAACGAGTCAAAAGAATTTATTAGAATATTTTTTATCTTCTTGATCGTAGTTGGAATAGTTGGATTGAAATTATTTACCACCGAACCTGTTTAGTAAGCCTAAAACAAAGGCTGAGAATTTGTGCCTAAGTTCAATTCACATCAGGATATTCGTATGTATATAGTTTCGGTTAATGATTATTTCTGCGGAGCTTTAACTACGTAACCAATCTTTGCGGCTTCATTAAATAATTGTTCCGCAAGAAGAATATTATCTTCCATATCAAAACCGGAATAAACTAAGGCTTCAGCAACCCAGGTATTACAGGTATTGAATAAATGATATGATCCGTTCGAACGATAAAATTTTATTTTACCGCCGGCTTGTTCACTTAAAATTACTGAATGTCCGTTCTCATCTCTGTAGATAAATTTTGCAATATATTCAGTCAGCTTTTTTAATTGGTCTTTATTTACTTTTAGTTTTATAACTATTTCAGAATAGTCAAACAAAACTTCCTTTGATGAAGATATTCCTTCAATTCTCAATGTGCTAGGCGTGGAATAAAATAAAGCGCCGAATGCAAGTCCCGAGTCAAATCCCGGAAACTGATAAAATTCTTCATCTCCCCAACCGAAATCAATTAAATTGTAATCTCTAAAATATTTTGCTTCCGGAATTATTAAAGTGTCAATTTGATCTAACGTAAAAACTAAGGCTGTATGCCAGTAATTTTTTATCAAATAGATTGATTGTAATTCATCTATTGAGATTCCATCTTGAATTTGAAGAGCAGGCGATGTATGTAAAAAGAAAAATATAATCGGATAAATAACAGAAGTTTTCATTTTAAATATTTATTTTTCTTCTAAGAAAAATTTTATCTTTTCAAATAGAGAATTACTATGAAAATCTTAATAAACATTTTATTGCTTTTGATCTTCACAATATCGATAAATGCGCAATCCAATAATAATAAATATACAATTGTAATTCATGGCGGTGCGGGATACTTTGCCAAAGAGACTCCTGATTCAGTAAAGCAAGTTTACATTGATGCACTTTCTAAAGCGCTTAAAATAGGACAAAAGATTTTAAGTGAAGGCGGTTCATCACTTGATGCAGTTGAAAAAACTGTGAACTATATGGAAAACAATCCGCTTTTTAATTCCGGCAAAGGTGCTGTTTTCACATCAGAAGGGAAACATGAACTTGATGCATCAATTATGTACGGGAAAGATCTTTCAACCGGTGCTGTTGCTGGAGTTACAATAATTAAGAATCCAATTTCATTGGCTCGACTGGTCATGGAAAAAACAGATCACGTTTTATTTGCCGGCACAGGTGCGGATCAACTTGGAATAAAACTTGGAGTTGATATCGTTCACAATTCATATTTCCGCGATGAAAAAAGATATAATGATTGGTTAAAATCAAATCTTAAAGAAACTAAAGGCGAAACAGTTGGTTGTGTTGCATTAGATATTCACGGCAACATTTCC
>JALHTS010000106.1 GCA_022865965.1 Ignavibacteriaceae bacterium | reverse complement strand
GAGTATCAAATTAAAAAATTTATCCAAGAAAGATACTATATATATTTTTCCAGGAGGAGCTTCGTATTATTCAAGAAGGGAATATGCTCTATTTGATGAGTTGGAATTAGGTATAAAATGTATAAGAAGCAGATTCCCTTCTGAGATAAGTAATAAAGTACTGACGGCCTATTTAAATTCGTCGTTACTGATTTGGTATTCACTTAATAAATTAGAAAGCATTGATTTCTTTAGAAATACTGTTTTTGCGAATTTAAGAATACCGAATAATAAGAAGTTTGATTTTAACGAGAATTTTCAAAAGATCGAAGGTTTAGTGGATATTATAATTAAAGAAGAAATTAAAATATTGAAGGAAATTATAAAAATCATTTCGAAAAAGAATTTTGATAGGGAAAATTTGGAGATAAAGATTAACAAACATAATGACATAGTTTCAGGGTACGCCTATGAAATAGATAATATATTTTACGAGGTTTTAGGAATAGATAAAGAAAAAAAACAATTGATAGAAAATTATTTAAGAACTAATTATATATACTTATATGGAAAAGAATAAATAGTAAATACGAAATAATCTCAAACACAAAGTCTAAACAATTGCTACATTTTAGCGAGTAAAAGGGGATATTAACATTAAAATTTGTTACTATTTTGTTGTTATATGCGCGTTAAGTCTTTAAATATTAATAACTTAGGTGCACAAAGTCAGATTTAAAATAAAAAAGGCGTCATAAAGACGCCTCATCGGAAATCGAAAACCTATCTCATTAATTTCGCGGATTAGCTTTATTAACAACGATACTTCTACCTTTTAATTCCGAATTATTCAATGCATTAATAGCATTGTTTGCGTCTGTGGAATTCTCCATTTCAACGAAACCAAAGCCTCTTGATCTGCCAGTATCGCGATCTTTTACGATTTTGGCTGAAACAACACCGCCGTGTGCTTCAAATGCTTGCTGTAAAGTGTTGTCGTCAACAGACCAGGGGAGTGATCCCACAAATAATTTAGTACTCACTAAAGAACCTCTAAAAAAATTATTAAATAATAAAAAACCGGTTTAAACCGGTGAATAAAATTAGATATATTAATTAGTATAACTTAATTAATAGCCTCTACGAATCAGTCGTATTAAACTTAAAAACCGGATTAATAGTTTAGCAACTATTAATCCGGCATAAAAACTACTATTAGTTTTTAAAAACGTCGTTTATTCTGATTGAACCTTCCGCCATTACTTCCGCCGCCGCCGCCACCTTTTCTACCGCCGCCGGGTCTCCTGCCTTCTCTTGGACGAGCTTCATTAACTACAAGTTTTTTACCTTTTAGTTCAATAGTGTTTATTGCATTAATGGCTTTTTGTGCTTCAGCTAATCCCGGCATTTCTACAAATCCAAAACCTTTGGATTGCTGAGAAAACATATCACGAATTATTTTAACTTCTTTTACCTGTCCGTGTTCTGAAAAAAGACTAGTAAGATCTTCTTCACTAACATCGGCGGCAAGATTGCCAACAAAAATGTTCATCTGAACTCCTTAAAATGATTTGAATAAATTAAATATCAGCAATTATCAGGTTGCTGATTGTTCCTGTAAATTAAAAAACCGAATGAAAATAGGGAGGTATTCAGATTTTTTAGCAGGTGTTAATGCAAATTTATTCATTTATTAGTTATTAACAAACTTATATTCGTCCCCACAATCCAGATTTAATGGTCTAAAAGGGCTTAAAGCTTAGTTTAGAAGTCATGCAACTGTGCAGTCTTGCATTATGGCAAACCGATGCTTGACTAATTTTATTAGCCGCTTTTTGATTTTACTAAATCAGATTTGAATCAAACCTTTTTCGGTGCAAGGTATTTGTTATATAAAAGCAATCCAATCATTGTGACTACTCCAATCAGCGAAAAAATAATCCATAGTGTACTTGGCTGATTAAGATTGTCAACAAAATGTACATAAAGATTTGCTCCAAGAATTCCGCCGATAAAACTTCCTAAAACACCATACAGAAATGAATAACCAAGATAAAGCGCTTTTTTATCTTCCGGGGCAATCAATCCAACATAACTAATAAATTTTGGATGTGCAGTCATTTCACCAATCGAGAAAATTATTATACCCAGCATAAACACCCAAATATTTGTATTGATTGCTAAAATTGCCATTCCAATAGTTCCCATTGCAATACCCGCAATCATCGTTGGCAGAGCTTTAGTATGCTTAACAATGTTGGAAACAATAATTTGTAATAAGATTATTGTTCCTGCATTTATTACTGTTACATGTTCAACATCAAACTTCCAGTTTAAGCTGATTCCTACTGCGGAAAAAGCTCCGTTAACAAAATT
>JALHTS010000105.1 GCA_022865965.1 Ignavibacteriaceae bacterium | reverse complement strand
TCCTTAATCTTAAGCAGGATGGTTCGCTGGGTTCTGTAAAACAGAATTCGAATTTTCATGCTTATTTTCTAAAACAAGATTTGTATGGTTACTCGGGAATTAAACCACGTGCTTACCAGGATTATATGGATGTTTTAGGGAGTCCGGTAAATCCGACTTTCTGGAGAATGTTAAACGCAAAATATATCATACTTGAAAACGAAGTAAATATGCCTGGTCTTGAATTACGATATTCCGGTGCTAAATCTTTTCTTTACGAAAACAAATCTGCATTGCCCAGAGTGTATTTTGTAAATCGTGTTGAGAAAAAATCTGCTCTTGAAATAATTAATGCAGTTAAAAACAATCAGTTTGATCCGTTAGATGTTGCCTTTCTTACAGATGAAATAATTTCTGTTGATGTGCCTGATAGTACTGCTTTTACTAACATCGTTAAGTACGATGATGAAAAAATTATTATAAAAGCAAAAGCGAGCGGAAATAATTTTTTATTTCTTGGTGATAATTATGTGCCTGTAGGATGGAAAGCAACTGTAGATGGTAATGAAACAAAAATATATAAAGTTAATCACGGCTTCAGAGGAATCGTTGTTCCGGAAGGTGAACATACAATTCAATTTACTTATCTGCCGGATTCTTTTGTAATATCAAAATATATTTCGCTTACATTAAGCTCATTAGCTTTTATAGGTCTCTTTGTCGGAATTGTAATTAACCGAAAAAAGATTAAAGCTTAATTCTTTTGATTACTCTTCGCCCACTCCGTGTATTTAATTTCATCTTCGATGAGTTGAGCAATCAGCTCATCGAATGACATTGTGTAATTCCAATCAAGTTCTTTTTTAGCTTTATTTGGATTGCCGTAAATTTTTTCAAGTTCAACAGGTCGGTAAAGAGATTTATCAGGTCTGACGAGTTTTTTCGAATCAAGATTAAGAGTAGTAAAAACTTTCTCAATGAATTCCTGAAGTGAATGTGCTTCACCCGAACAGATTACATAATCATCAGGTTTCTTAGTGTTCAACATTTTCCACATTACTTTTACATATTCAGGAACATATCCCCAATCCCTTTGAATTGAAATATTTCCAACTCTTAATTCCTTTTGCTCGCCATTCTTAATTCTAAATGCAGACGTAATAATTTTTTTTGTAACAAAATTCTGTCTTCTTAAAACTGATTCGTGATTAAATAAAATTCCGCATGCAATAAACAAGTTATAAGCTTCTCGGTAATTAACAGAAATCCAGTGTGCAGAAGCTTTGGAAATTCCATAAGGACTTGCCGGATGAATAATAAAATTTTCATCAATTGGTAATTTGTTTTTGTCCACATTGCCGTACATTTCACTGCTTGAGGATTGATATACTTTTATATCTTTATTAACCATCCTTACGGCTTCAAGAATATTTGCAATGGAAATAATATTAAACTCAAGTGTTCCGATTGGTTGATCGAATGATAATCCCACAGAGCTTTGAGCAGCAAGGTTATAAATTTCATCAGGTTTATATTTTTCAAGAAAACGAATGATGTTTGACAGGTCAAGCAGGTTTGCTTCTACTAATTCTATATCGTTAACAACATTTAAGAAACTAAGACCGTTTAAATTACCAGCAAGCAAATTTCTTGCTATTCCAATTACTTTGTAATTCTGTTCAAGCAGAAGTTTACTTAAATAAGCTCCATCCTGTCCGGTTATTCCGGTAATAATAGCAGTTTTCATAAAGATTGCTCGTATAGTTTTTTAGTTTCAATTGCGGTTTTCTGCCAGGAAAATTTTTTTCTCCAGGCTTCCCCTTTTGCCATTAAATCTTTTCTAAGAATAGCATCATAAATAATTTTTGACATTTGATTGCTTATGTCTTTTGAATCATTCGGATCAAAATATATTGCAGCGTCGCCACCAACCTCCGGTAATGAACTTGAATTACTTAGTACCATAGGGCAGTTGCAGTTCATTGCTTCAAGAACCGGAATTCCAAATCCTTCATAAAGAGATGGAAATGCAAATAATATTGCATTAGAATATAAAGTAGCAAGCGAAACATCATCAGCGTGTCTATGTAATATTTTGCCTGACAAATCATTTTTTCTAAATAATTCGATTTCGGCATCATTAAACATTCCGCCGCCTCCGCATATTAAGAATAATGAATCATAATTTTTTACTAATTCCTTAAATGCCATCAAGACGTTGTTAAAATTTTTATAATAATTTCTGCTTCCAACATAAAGAATATATCTTTCCGGTAATTTTAAATCAGAGGGTTTTAATGCCATCTCTCTGTTGATAGAAGAGGCAAGACGGATAACTTCAATTTTTTCTGGATCGGCTTTAAGCAAATTAATAAGATCATTTTTCGTGTTCTGAGATATCGCAATAATCCTTTTTGCATTCTTGACTAATAATTTTTTATACTCTATTGTTTTATCCATTCTATGGGCAATGTGCGGGAATATTTCATGTGTCATGTCAAATACGCTAAGAATAAATGGTTTATTGCCAAGGTGCTTTAAAAAATATGAATTATAATAGGTTGGATGAAATATATCAAAATCATTTCTTTTTATCGTTTTAATACTTTCTTGTCTGTTTACTTGCTCGAGAAGAATTTTTTTCCCTTTAAAGTTTTTTGTACCTAAAAAATTTCTTGCTCTTGTTGATTCATCTGAGTTGATGTAGTGATTGTTTGAATATCTTAAAGATAGATCAACGAACATTTCATCATCTTTCTTAAACTCTTTTATCAGGTGGTAGAAATAGCGTGATATACCGCCGTATTCCTGCATTGAAAAACACTGATGATCGTAAAGCACTTTCATTAACTATATATCCGGTTAAGAATATTACTGAATTGTTGCGTAATCATTTCCCTGTTAAATTTTCTAATTCTGTTGATGTCAGAATTAAATTGATCAGCAGATTCAAAAAATATATTTACGTCGTCATCATATTTAAACAACATTCCGGCGTTGGCTTCTTTTAAAATATTTTCAACTTCTTCATTATCCTGTCCGAATGCAATTATTGGTTTTCCGGTGCGCAAGTATTCAAATAATTTGCCGGGAACATGACGTTTCTCTGTTGCACAAACTAAAAGATAATCAGTATTGAGCAATTCCCGAAGCATTTCCTTATAAGGAAGAAAACCAATGTATTCGGTTATATCCGTAAGTCCGTTCTGTTCAATTGACTTACGGATAAGAGGAGCTATAGTTCCTAAAAATTTTATACGGAATTTTTCACCGCCATCAATCCTGCTGCGGATAACTTTCCATAAATTTTCAGGATTCTGATAGTCAAAAATATTTCCTGCGTGAACTAAAACTTTTTCTCCCATATTAGTTCGTGTGGATTTCAGATTTGCAAAATCGTCTTCATTATATCCCCAATATAAAACCGATGACTTATCTTTAATGAAATGATGCTTGTTAATATAGTCTTCTTTCATTGATTCAGTTACAAATACAGTATGAGAAGACTGTTCCAGAACTGATTTCTCAAGTTTATTATCAATCTTTAATGTAAGTCTGCTGCGTTTGAATCCTTTGTAGTAGATTATGTCAACCCACGGATCAATAAAAACCGGAATAAATGGAATGTTAAATTTTCTACTTAACTTTTTCCCAATTAAATGCGTTGAATGTGGCGGACCTATTGTAACAATTGCATCAATTTTATTATTGCTAATAATTTTTTCCCCGGTTTTTACTGCGGACAAATACCATCCAATTCTTGAATCGGGAATGAATAGATTCATCCTGATCCAAATTGATATCCTGTGAGTTAAACTTTTATTTTCTAGCGAGATTGTTTCAGATGCTATTAGTTTTTCTTCTGGTTTCTTACCGATAAATTTTTTGTAAAAATTAAACGGCTCATATGTTTTTGATTTGAACACTTTTAGCTTCGGATCTATATCCTCAAGTAAACTAAAATCCTTTTGCGTGAAAGTATCTTCATCTGCTGTTAATACAATTGGCTGCCAGTTATTATCCGGCAAATATTTAATTATTTTCAAGGGCCAGTGAAGAGTTGCCTTACCGGAAGGTGGCCAGAAGTATGTAATGAATAATAATTGCTTCACTACTGTTTAATTCCTACAAATCTTATTACACTTGCCTCACCAGAATGTTTTTTACCTTCATTTAACTGAACAGTTTTATTTTCGAGAAGTATAGTTTTTAATGACTTAAAATCCTTTTCAATATCATCAAGGGAGTAGAGCATATCTATATTCCGAGGACCTCCTGAATCCTTGTCAAGCTGTTCTTTGTTAAATAATTCTAAGATAAGAACACCATTTATTTTTAATGATCTTAAAATTTTATTGTGTACTTTTCTTCTTAACTCCGCATTGAGGTGAATAAATATAATTGCTGCAGCATCGTAATAATTTTCAGGGAAGTTATATCCGGAAATATCGCATACTGAATAATTAATATTTACTTCAAATTCAGAAGCAAGTTTAAGTGCTTTTAATTTTCCAACTTCACTTTGATCCATTGCATCTACAGACCACCCTTGTTTAGCTGCAAATACAGCGTTTCTTCCTTCTCCATCGCCGGGTAAAAATAGTTTCCCGGGTCTAATCTTTAATAAGTTTTCTCTAAAAAATTCATTTGGAACTTTACCATAAATGAAGTCATCTGTTGAATATCTTTCATCCCAGAAATTATAGTTAAACTTATTCATTTGATTAAATTTGTTGATTTTCCGGCTCAAATTTAGTCAATATTAAACGCAGATTGAAACAACTTATTTGTTTCCGTCTATCCAACATTAATAAACAGATTATCTTAATTACCCACATTACGCAAGAGGTCATCCGGCGAATAAAATGAGTCCGGAATCTTTGAGTTTAGAGTATATTTAAGATTCTGGACAAGTTCGTCAGAACTCCGTTCTGCCGGAACGAGCCAGAATGACTGGACTATAGTTAGGTTGCGTAAGGTAAGTTAATTATTATATTTGAAATAAATAATATAATTTTTCTGAGCTATGGATATAAACATTAAAAGCATAAATAAATTCATTGTAGTTGGCGATAGAGTTTTAGTGAGACCGCAGGAGGAAATGGGCAGAACCAATAGCGGACTTTATCTTCCTACAGGAGTTGCTGAAAAAGAAAAAATTCAAAGCGGATATGTAATTAAAGTTGGTCCCGGCTATGCCACAGCTTCTGCAAATGAAGACGAAATGTGGAAACAATCAGAAGACCAGGTTAAATATATTCCTCTTCAGGCAAAAGAAGGGGATTTGGCAATCTTTCTGAGAAAAGAAGCCTTCGAAATAGAATTTGAAAAAGAAAAATTTCTGATTGTTCCAAACTCTGCAATACTTCTTCTAATACGCAACGACGATTTTTCAGCATAAAAAAAGCCCTCATTAAGAGGGCTTGCTCAATTATCTAAAATTAAAATTTATTCATACCATCTGAGAATTGTAAATCCGTTTTTCTTATAATTAGCTTGTATTAAGTCTAATACATCCTTACTATATTTAACGTCCATATTTCCACTGCCAAAATAATTGACCGATTGACCCGCCAGTATCATTCCACCAATAACCTTGTTAGTTCCAGCAGACGTAACGTCAAGTGGGTCAAGATCAATATTCGTTTCCTTATAAGCAAGTACAATTCCTTTATATTCAAGTTTGCCCGCGAATTTAACATTGCCATGAATAACCAAAATTCCAGCTCCAACAGTAC
>JALHTS010000697.1 GCA_022865965.1 Ignavibacteriaceae bacterium | reverse complement strand
GATATCGACGCATACTTTTATTTGTGAAGGCGTTCACATTGGTGATGGTGTGTTCGTAGGTCATAATGTTACGTTCATTAATGATAAGTATCCCCGCTCAGTAAACGCAGATGGATCTATGCAAACAGAAGCTGATTGGCACGTTGAAGAAACATTTGTAAAAAAGGGCGCATCAATTGGTTCCTCTGCAACCATTTTATGCGGAGTTACAATTGGTGAAAACGCAATTGTTGGTGCTGGAGCTGTTGTCACTAAAGATGTACCGCCAAATACAGTTGTAGCAGGAGTGCCGGCAAAGATAGTAAAGAAATTATAAGCTTACGGACGTAAGTTTTCAGAGGGAATTAAAATGGGGGACCTTTCGTTTTATTTACCCAGCAAAAATATTAAACCGGATACTAAAGTAAAAAAATAAATATAAGCTAAAATCATTTTCATCAATCCCCCATCAAGTTTATCACTCGACTTTATCTTTACTTCTGCATAATTTGATTCTTTAGCCATGACATTACTTTTTTTGCTAATTAGAGCGAATTTTGTGCCATTTGGGGATGTTTCGTAAAATGATAAAATTGTAGTTGTGTCTTATTTATATGGAATTATTTACCTGTAAAATTTCTGTTTATGTAATGAGATTAATTACCGCTTGCCAAATGTTGAGTATTCAAAATAATTGAGGGTCAAATTATCTCAGCCATTTGATTTTGTCCATCCAAAAGTTGGCGAGATTATTTTTCTCTAATTATCATTGTTCTTCTATTAGTTCTGCGTCCTTCGGCAGTATTGTTATTGGCGATTGGAAAGTTGTCTGCAAGTCCGTAAACTCTTAGCCTGCTTGCTTGAATACCTTTGCTTACAAAATAATCATGCACGGCACGGGCTCTTTCCTGCGATAGCTTTTTAATGGTTGTAACAACACCCTGACTATCCATATGTCCTTCAATTCTCCAGCGAGAATCCGGATCAATATTAATTAGCTCTACTATTCTATCAAGTTCAGAATAAACACCCTGTTCGAAACTTGCACTACCATCTTGAAATGTTTCATCTCCGGGAAGAAGTATTTCATTTATTCTAACAGGCGGAATTACATTGTCCTTTTCATCTTTTGGTTCCGTAAGTATTTCAATAGGTAGAATATCCTTAGCAATTTTTTCATCAGGTTGTTCAATAATTACTTTTTGCTGCTCATCAACCTCAGGAATTGTAATAATTTCTTCGTGTTTCGGTTTAATTCCTTCATAAATAGTTTTTGGTTTTTCATCTTCCTGCTGAATAAACGAATAAGATAATCCAAATAAAATATTCACATAAGAATCATTCTTAGTTGAAGTGGCAATATCATCCAGATAATCTGTTACGGCTAGACTATAATTTAAGCCTGCCGATAGATCTAAATTATTATCTACTCTGAATTTAAATCCCAATTCAGGAGAGATTGTAAAGAAATCTTTGTCATAGATACCTTGATCATAAGCCCAAGCATCTTCACCTTTATTATTTTTCGGGTTAAACACATTATACGTGAACCCAAGTCTTACATACGCAAAAAATCTTTCTGTAAATAAATAACTATACTCTGAGAATAATCCCGGAGAAATTATACTTGTAGAAAAAGTAGGGGAAATTTCTCTTAAACCATCTAAAGAGAAGATAGTAGTTCTCTGATCTTCACCTTTTATTTGTTGATAACTAAACTGGAAGCCTAATCCAATTCTGTTTTTTGTAGCCGGATAAAGAAAGTATTGCAATCCGCCTCTGAAGACAGGCCCATAATTTTGTTCCTGGTAATCTGTAAAACCAATACTCAATCCGCCATCAAATGCGAATGAAAACTTCTGCTTGGGAAAATTAGTTTCAGATTGAGCGAATACAACACTTAAACTGAAAATAAAAATTACGAGTAAATAGATTCTCTTAAACATATTTATCCCCATGATCAAATAATCAATAAAAATCAAACTATTGTAAAATTATCAATTAAATTCATTAGAAATAAGTCATTCACAAAGAAAAATGTAATCATTAAGTTTAGTCGTTTCTAAACATTAAACAAACTAAGTGATTAGTGAATGAATTTGAAACACTTTATATTAACTGCTGATAGTCAAAATATTGTTAATATCATTACTTATTCCGGCATACTTATTGAATTACCTTAGTATAATTATCAAAAATTTAAACGAAAGAAAAGATATGTTAAAGAAATCATTAATCATTTTATGCTTATTTACTTTTGCTATCTCAACAAAGGCACAAGTATATGAAAGCAAGTGGGGTCTTGGTTTTGGTGGTACTTATCCAAGATTTTTCAGTGTTTCGGGTGAAGGATTTTCGGGTAATGAAAATTATGGTGCATATGTATCATTAGAAAGATATTTCAACGAAAATTTAAGTTTGAGATTTCAAGCTAATTTTCTTCATATCCAATCAGAATATTATGAAGGAAGTTTAAACCAGATTCACAGTGTAAATCACTTTGCTGGTAATATTGATGTTCTCTACAAATTTATTCCATGTAGAATGATAAGCCCGTATATCTTATTTGGATTTGGAGCAACTGCATTCAGTTCTCAAAATTCATTCAATCCTGATTTAGATGATGAAACCTTTGGCGGTTATCAGGCTAATTTCGGACTTGGAGTTGAGTGGGGATTAAATAGTTCTTTATCGCTAAAGACCGAAGCTGTTTACCGAACTGCATCAAATAATAAAATTGACGGTAATGAAAGAATAAACGAAAACTACAAAGGATTGTTCGGCGGAAATGGCGATACTTACGGAACCCTTGATATAGGATTAGTTTGGTACTTCGCTAAGGGAGATGACTCAGATCTTTGCGATAAATGTCCGGAAGGTATAAGAGAAATAATAAGAATTGATACTGTTTATATCACTGAAGTTAAAGAAGTTTATAAAGAAAAAATTGATACGGTAAAAATCGAAAAACCAATTTTGTTTGGTGTTCATTTTGAGTTTGATAAGCATGTTTTGAGACCTGAATCTTACCCGATTCTGGAACATGCATTGGAAGTACTTAATAAATTCCAGGAAATAAGTGTTAATATCGGTGGACATACCGATAGCTTTGGAACGAATGAATACAACACCAAGCTTTCTGAGCAAAGAGTAAACACTGTTTATAATTACCTCATCTCTAAAGGAATTTCAACGAATCGCATACATAAAAACTGGTTTGGCGAAGAAAATCCAATTAAAGAGAACGATACTCCGATAAATCGTGCTTTCAACAGAAGAGTTGAAATAAAGGTAATGGATTAATCATTACTAATAAACAGTTGTTTAATTCAGCGCCGGCTTTTTGCCGGCGTTTTTATTTTAAGAAAGAAGGCGTTGAGAATAGTGAACAGGAAATTGTTATTTTTAAACGCATAAAAAGATTTATGATTTTAGGAGAATCAAAATGAGTGATTTACCAAAACAATTCCAAAAGTTTAGTGAAGACTATCCCGAAGTTGCCAAAGCTTATGAGCAACTAGGTACCACAGTTCACAATTCGGGTCCTCTAGATAATAAAACAAGAGCATTAATAAAACTTGCCCTTTCAACCGGTGCCCGTTTGGAGGGAGCTGTTCATTCTCATACAAGGAAAGCACTTGAAGCAGGATTAAGCAAGGATGAAATTAAGCAGACAATATTGCTTGCTCTGCCTACTATTGGTCTTCCTTCAACTATGGCTGCTATGAGTTGGGTTCAGGATATTACTGACAAGAAAGAATAAGTTTGTTTAAAGAAAAATTTGTTTCGGACGAAGTAAGTGATGCTGGGTACTCAATAAAATACTCATCAAGAGTAGAGAAGCTTACAGCACTCTGGGCATTAAGTGAATCTGCTCTCGGAGGCATTTTGCATGCTTTTAAATTTCCTTTTCGCGGAATGATCATTTCAAGTGTTGCGGTTATACTCATTAGTATGATAGCTAAATTTTCAGATAAGAGAGGACAGATTCTTAAATCAACATTTTTAGTAATAATCATCAAAGCTGTTATTAGTCCGCATTCACCAATTACGGCTTATCTGGCTGTATTTCTCCAGGGATTGCTTGGTGAACTGTTCTTCCTCACAAAAAAAATCAAATTTATTTCTGCGATAATGCTTGGTATAACAGTTTCTTTATTTAATGGATTTCAGAAAATAATAGTATTGACTCTTATCTACGGTGAAACATTATGGAAAACAATAAATGATTTTCTTACATACGCTGCCGAAGAATGGTTTGTATTCTCAATAAAAGATCCGATAAATTTTAGTTACTGGTTAATAAGTTTTTATATTGGAATTCATCTGCTCGCCGGAATATTTGCTGGAGTCTTAGCATACCGGATTCCTGAAAGTGTTGATGAAAAACTGAAAAAAACAGATTTGCTTATACCTTTAATTGAGCAAGCAAGTGTACACAATAATATTAGCAAGCCCAAAAAGAAAAGATGGTTCAAGCCTTCCACCTTAGCAATTTTTATTTTATCCGCTATAATAATTTTAATTACTTATTTTTACCCCGAATCAGATAGATTTGATGTAAAAGCAATTCTGATTATGCTTGGCAGATCATTACTGATTATTTTTATTTGGTTCTATTATCTTGCCCCGCGAATTAAATATTTTATTAAAAACTACTTAACTAAAAAACAAAACAGGTATTCGAAAGATATAGATGCAATTGTATCGGCTTTTCCAAATCTAAAATTTATTATTGTCTCTGTGTGGAAAGATTCGGCAAAACTTAAGAGCCTGAAAAGACTAAATTATTTTCTTATTACTGCTCTTGCATATCT
>JALHTS010000696.1 GCA_022865965.1 Ignavibacteriaceae bacterium | reverse complement strand
GATGTTAGGTCTGGAAGTGGCTGCTGTAACTAGATTATCTATAGAAGATTTTCACGTGGTTGAAAAATTACAAAAAGTTGGAATTGATGTATTCCCGTTTTTTACGGAATCCTCGACACATATGAAACTGATTTATCCTTCGCAGAACCCGGACGAAAGAATTCTTAAATGCGAAATAACAGCCGGTTCTTTCACACCTGATCAGTTTGATGGACTTGAGGCTAAAGCCTTTTTAATGAATGGTTCAATCAGGGGAGAAATTCCTTTTGATGTAATTGAAAGTTTAAAGAAAAAAAATGCTTTACTTGTTGTAGATATTCAGGGATTTATAAGAACCGTATCCCCGGATTATACTTTAATTAATGCTAATTGGCCGGAAAAGAAAGAGTATCTGGCTCTTATAGACTTTGTAAAAGCTGATGTAGTAGAAGCCAAAGCATTAACCGGTGAATCAGATAAAATGAAAGCCGCATTAATGATTGCTGAATGGGGACCTAAAGAGGTTGTAATAACGCATAACAGCGGAATACTTGTCTTAGCTGACGGCAAATTTTACGAGTCAGAATTTAAGGCAGGAACACTTGAAGGACGTAGCGGAAGAGGAGATACCTGCATCGCTTCTTATATGGCCAAAAGATTAACAGAACAACCTGAAGTAGCAATTTTATGGTCTGCTGCTGTTACGAGCATGAAAATGGAAAGCGAAGGACCATTTTTAAGAAGTGTTGAAGAAGTTGAAAATTTTATGAACTTAAAATATTAATTATTTCGCGGATGTAATGATGAAAAAAATATTTTCGTTAAAAATAGTACTCGTTTTTATAATAATAAATCTTTCCCAATTTTGTACTTCACAAAATGTAGAAGAGGAATTTTCTTTTATTGTAATTAGCGACCAACGAGCTCATGCAACAGAAGAATATCACAGTAAAGAATACACGCTCGGAGGTTTCGAAGCTATTAAAAATGTTGGGCAGGGAGAATTTGTAATTGTTAACGGTGACCTTGATCCCCCTCAAGCAACTCGTAAATTGTTAGATAAAGTGCTGGGCGAAAATTATCCATGGTACACAGTAATTGGTAATCATGATATAGAAAACGATGAAAACATGGAATACATGAGAAACCTAAACAGGAACGGCAACACCTTCGCCAATATCGTGAAACGAGGTCCCAAAGGGTGCGAAGAAACAACCTATTCTTTCGATTATTACAACGTTCACTTTGTTGTTATAAATTTATACTACGACGGCGAGAAAGACAATATATTGGATGGTGTTGTGTCTTCTGAACTTTTAGCTTGGCTTGAATATGACTTAAAGCAAAACGACAAAAAATATACTCTTGTTTTTGGGCATGAACCGATTCGACCTGTTATGGATTTGGATAACGGTACTGTTCGTCACCTTGGGGACGCTCTCGATCAATACTACGAAGAGACTATATTATTTGAAAGAATTCTTCACAAGTATGATGTTGATGCATATTTCAGCGGGCATACACATTGCGCTTCATATGCTAACTACAATGGTTTGTGGCTCATTAACTCGGGACACATCTATGGGCAGGAAAGTGATTTTACTCCCGAGAAACTCTATTCTAAAATATCACTAGAAATTGCTAAAGAAGAAAATGAAGGTAAGTTATATCAAAATGTTATTAAGGATATGTATCACAGAAACTGGAAAGAATACAAAAAGTTGATTTTCAATTTAGGATACGGCGACGGATGGAATTATAAAAATATTCCTGATGATGAAACTCTGTCACATCTCTATAAATTCTACGACGACTGTAAGGATAATGAAGAAAAATTGAAAAACTATATGAATCTTTTTTGGAAAAATACTGAATGGAGACAAAGTTCTTTTCTAAAAATTCGAATAAGTTCCGATGCAGCGATTCTTGAAATTTATAGAGATATAGATTTTACAGGTAACTACACCCTAAGGCATTCTCAAGTATTATATTAATTAACATTCTAAAACAAATTAAAATATTGCAATATTGGAAAAGAAAGGAGATGAATAAAAGAAGAAGGAGGCAATATTTCTTAGCTCAAAAAATTTTCACATTTAAGGAGAAAGAAATGCTACATATTTTTCAATTTTCATATCGGGTAAACATCCAATT
>JALHTS010000695.1 GCA_022865965.1 Ignavibacteriaceae bacterium | reverse complement strand
TGATAAAATATTGATTATTGTTCCGCCGCCATTTTCAATAAAGTGAGGGAGCACGGCTTTTATTGAATAGATTGCTCCTAACAGATTTGTGTTTATAATATCATTTATTTCCTGAATAGAATTTTCTTCAGCAAATTTGAACGATGTTATTCCAGCATTATTAATCAAACAATCAATTTTACTTTCAGATGATATTTTCTTAAAAGTCTGATCGACATTTGTCTGAGACGCTACATTACACGGATAAATATCTACACTTAGATTGTCATCATTTAATTCTTTATTTAATCTTTCAAGTTCAGTAACCCTCCTTGAAGAGACGAATACTTTACTTCCTGTTCGTGCAAATTCTTTTGCAGTAGCTTTGCCAATTCCTGAACTTGCTCCAGTTATCCAAATAACTGATTTAGTTTTTACCATTATAAATTCCTAGGCCCAATTAAATTGATGAATTCATTTCTGGTTTTTGAATCTTCTTTAAAGACTCCGTGCATTGCACTAGCAGTTGCAGATGAATTTTGTTTTTCAACTCCACGCATCATCATACACATATGAAATGCTTCGGATACTACTGCTACTCCTATAGGTTGAAGATACTCTTCAATTGTGTCGGCAATTTGTTGAGTCATTCTTTCCTGAACTTGCAGTCTTCGCGCAAAAACCTCTACGATTCTCGGAATCTTACTCAATCCGATTATTTTGCCGTTCGGTATATAAGCAACGTGAACTTTACCATAGAATGGAAGCATGTGATGCTCGCACATACTATAAAAATCAATATTTTTTACAATAACCATTTCATCATATTTTTCTGTAAAGATAGCTTCATTCATTACCTCTTCTACGTCCATATGATAACCACGAGTTAGAAACTCATAAGCTGAAGCAACACGTTCCGGCGTTTTTAATAAACCTTCTCTGTTCGTGTCTTCACCAATTTCTTTTAGCAAATCATTTATGAGTGCTTCCATTTTTTTCTGATTCATAATCATTCTCCTCGGTATTCGAAATAATTATTTTCTGTTTCGTAAAGTTTAACAGAATAAAGTTTTCCGGACGGAATTTTATCATACAACTGATTCCAAATTGCAATACAAATATTTTCTGAGGTTGGAATAATTCCTTTCATAAAATCTGTGTCTAAATTCAGATTTTTGTGATCAACTTTATCAATAACATGCTTATGAATTATTTTTTTTAACTCTTTCAAATCCATTACAAATCCTGTTTCAGGATCAGTATTACCGGCTACTACAACTTCTAAAGTATAATTGTGACCGTGCCACTGAGGATTACTGCATTTGCCAAATAATTCAAAATTTTCTTCATCGCTTAACCCAGGTTTAGATAAACGATGAGCTGCTGCAAATGTTTCTCTTCTTGTAATATAAACCATAATTACTCTAACTCTTTCAAAGCTTGTAAAACTTGTTTTTCATGATCAGAAACTTTAACCTTATTAAAAATATTTCTAATCTTTCCTTCTTTATCAATTATAAATGTGGTTCTTTCAACTCCCATATATTTTCTTCCATACATACTTTTCTCTTTCCAAACTTCATACTTTTCTAAAACTAATTTCTTTTCATCTGATAATAATGTAAAAGGAAGTTCATATTTATTTTCAAACCTTTTATGTGATTCGACTGAATCCGGACTAATGCCAATAATTACTGCATTCGCTCCTTTAAACCTAGGGAATGCATCACGAAATTGGCAAGCTTCTTTTGTGCAGCCTGATGTATTGTCTTTCGGATAAAAATATAATACAACATTTTTTCCTTTCAGATCACTCAAAGAAACTTGTTTTCCGTCCTGATCCGGTAAAGAAAATGCAGGTGCTTTGTTTCCCTCTTTAACCATTGCTAAAATCTCCTACTATAACAAAAAAGCGGCTGAATTAATAGATCCAAACCGCTTTGATATTTACTACAATAAATTATAATTCGAGTGATTTCTTAATACTTAAATAGTTTGGTTCTTCACCTGGATTA
>JALHTS010000104.1 GCA_022865965.1 Ignavibacteriaceae bacterium | reverse complement strand
GAGAATTTTCTTCAACAGTAATTATTTTTGAATGTCGTGATGAAATATCATCCAACAGTTCGGTATCAATCGGCTTAGCAAAACGCATATTAACAACTTCACAATGAATTCCTTCAAGTGAAAGTTTTTCAGCAACTTTTAGCGAATAATTAACCATAGAACCTAAAGCAAGTATTGCAACATCTTTTCCCTCTTTTAACTTTTCAGCTTTGCCGATTTCAATAAAATCAAATCCATCTTTCAATTCAACACCAAGTGCATTTCCCCGTGGATAACGAAGTGCAATTGGTCCTTTATTATATACCGTAGCAGTGTAAAGCATATCTCGTAATTCCGACTCATCCTTTGGAGCCATAATTACCATTCCGGGAATCATTCTTAAATAAGTAATATCAAAAGTTCCGTGATGAGTTGGGCCATCAGAACCTACCAAGCCTGCTCTATCCATTGCAAACACTACATGAAGTTTCTGTAAGCTGACATCGTGTATAATCTGATCAACCGCTCTTTGCATAAATGTTGAATAAATTGCAACCACCGGAATTATTCCCTGTGTTGCCAATCCTGCAGAAAATGTAACTGCGTGTTCTTCAGCAATTCCTACATCAAAATAATTATTGGGAAATTCTTTTTGTAAAATGTCAAGCCCTGTTCCATCGGGCATAGCACCAGTAATTCCAACAACTTTTGGATTTTCTTTAACTATCTGTACAAGAGCTTCACCGAATATTTTTGTATATGATTGAGGAGCCGAACCTTTTTTAATTGCCTGACCTGTAACTTTATCAAAAGGTGTGGAAGCATGTAATCGCTGCGAGTGACCTTCAGCAGGTTTATAACCTTTTCCTTTTTCGGTTATTGCATGGATGAGAATTGGGCCTTTTAATTCTTTTACCTGTTCAAATAATTTAACGAGTTGATGAATGTTATGACCATTTACAGGTCCGAAATATCTAAAGCCAAGGGCTTCGAACAACATTCCCGGAGTAATTACTGCTTTTATTCCTGTTTCCAACCTTGACGCAATTTTTCTAAGTCTATCGCCAAACTGATCAAGCTTTCCTGTTAAATCCCAGATCTGTCCTTTAAATTTGTTGTAGTCAGGATGAGCAATTATTTCAGTGAAGTAATTTGAAATCTGCCATACGTTTGGAGCGATTGACATTCTGTTATCGTTAAGTACAACAATCAAATCAGATTTTAAAACGCCGGAGTTATTCATAGCTTCATAAGCCATACCACCTGTCATCGCACCGTCACCGATTATTGCAATGACTTTGCGGTTTTCTTTTTTCATATCTCTCGCAACAGCCATTCCGAGTGCAGCTGAAATTGAAGTTGAAGCATGACCGGCACCAAAAGAATCATATTCGCTTTCATTTCTTTTTAGAAAACCGCTGATTCCATTCAACAATCTTATTTTTTTTAACGCTTCTTTTCTTCCGGTAAGAATTTTATGCGGATAAGCTTGATGACCGGTATCCCAAACAACCTGATCATAAGGAGTGTTGAATACTTTATGAATTGCTACTGTTAGTTCAACAGTGCCAAGTCCTCCGCCAAAGTGACCACCAATTTCAGAAATAGTATCAACTAAATAATTTCTAATATCCTGACAAAGAACCTTAAGCTCCAGTACTGATAAATTTTTAATATCACTTGGATAATTTACTTTTGAGAGCACAGGATACTTTTCTGTTTCGGGCATTATCTCCTTCTCCGGTAATTTTTCAAATTTCAGCTTTTGTCTTTAAAATCAGCTGTCTGCTTTTTTAGTTCCGTAATTTTCAATTCTGCTTTCTGAAGAGCCGTTAAGCACTCTTTTGAAAGTTTAACTCCTTCTTCAAAAAGAGAGATTGACTCTTCAAGTCCTAAATCTTCTTGCTCCAACAGGTTAGCAACTTCTTCAAGCCTTGAAAGTTTTTCTTCAAAACTCTTATCTGATTTTTTTTTAGCCATCTTTTTGTGTCTTAACTTTTATTTCACCATCATAAAACCTGACAGTAGCAGGTAATTTTTCATTAAAATGAATTTGACGAGTTATAAACTTATCATTCTGTTTTATTAATGCAAAACCTTTTTTCAGTGACTTATTAATGTCATGGAATTCAGTGATTTTGCCAAGAAGTGAAACCTGATTTTGCCTGATTAATAACTTTCGATCAATCGATTGCGAATTCTTAAAAATCAATCCATCTAATTTCTGAAAAAAGTTTCTCACCTTATCAATCGGATATCTGAACCCGTATGATTTCAAAATGCTGTAAATATTTTCCTTTTTGTTTTCTAATAACTCACTAATATTCTGTGATGTATAATATGAAAATTCACTAATAAAGGCAATGATTTCCTGCTGATCTGGTGTAGCTAATTCCATAGCAACAGATGGAGTTGGAGCTCTTAAATCAGCCACGAAATCAGCTATAGTAAAATCTACTTCGTGACCAACTCCCGATATTATCGGAATTTTAGAATTGAAAATTGCCCTTGCAACAATTTCCTCGTTAAATGCCCAGAGATCTTCAATCGAACCGCCGCCTCTTGCTATAATAATTAAATCAATATCCTTAATCTTATTTAATCGTTTAATGTTTTCAACAATGTTCTCAGCAGCCCCTGCACCCTGAACTTTTGAAGGAGCAATAACCAATTCCACTAAAGGAAATCTTCTTTCAGCAACACTCAACATATCCTTTATTGCAGCACCATCAATTGCGGTTACAAGTCCGATTTTCCTGGGATACTTTGGAATATCTTTTTTATGTTCATCTTCGAATAAACCTTCCGCCTGAAGTTTTTGCTTTAACTTTTCAAATGCAGCCTGAAGCTCACCAACCCCAGCAGGCTTCATTGAACGAACATCTATCTGATAGTTGCCTCTTGCCGGATAAACAGTTATTCTGCCGTTAACAATAACTTTGATTCCGTCTTGAGGAGTAAAGAAGACAAAACTGTTCAAACCTTTCCACATTGTGCAATTTATAACTGCTTTTTCATCCTTAAGATTAAAATACCAATGACCTGAATAGTGTGCTTTGAAGTTGGAGATTTCACCAATAACGCTGATCTGTTCAAAACTTTCTTCAAGAGTTAACTTTATTTGTTTTGTTAACTCGCTTACACTCAATATGTCG
>JALHTS010000103.1 GCA_022865965.1 Ignavibacteriaceae bacterium | reverse complement strand
ATTCCATAAAAAATCTAATCCTTTAGAAGCTCCATCAAGAGTAATTCCCCTTATCATCAAAATTACAAGTAAAATAAAAAGAATTGGCATCATTATCTTGCTTGCACGTTCAATCCCTTTTTGCACTCCTGAAAAGACGATTAGCATAGTAAGAACCATAAATAAGGCGAGGTACCCGATTATCCAGTAAGTATCACTTACTAAGCTCTTAAAATGATCTGCCGATGCTGCAGGTTCAGGAAATAGAAAAAAGTTACCATTTATCGCCTCAACTATATAGCCTATTGACCACCCGGCTATGATTGCATAAAACGAAAGAATTAAAAATCCGGCAATAACACCCATTCCCCCAATGCTTGCCCAGAATCTTGAATTGCTTAATTTATAAAAGGCACCAACAGGATTTCTGTGAGTAGTTCTGCCGATCAGTATTTCGGCAATCAGCACAGGAAGGCCAATGACAGCAATACATATTAAATATACTAGAACGAATGAAGCACCACCATTTTCACCTGCTATATATGGGAATTTCCAAATATTTCCTAAACCGATGGCTGAGCCCGCAGCTGCGAGAACAAATCCAGCTTTGGAACCCCATTTCTCTCTTTCGGTTAACTGCGGCATCAAACCTCCAAAATAGTACGTTGAACTTTGTTGATGTAAATATTGATGGGAAATATGAAGACTTTGAAATTTAATATCAAATTAAATCTTAGTTGATTAACTTTTTTTATGATTAGCAATATTTTCTCATCAAAGGATTTATATTGGCTCATCCGGCAATATTACTTCCTTTAGGTTGTTATAGTTTGAATCTGGTTAGTATCATAAACTGATTTATTCTTAAAAAACTAATTGTTAAATTTGCATTCGTAAAACTATAACAAGAGAAAATAATATGCCAAAAAATTTCGTATCTAATAAAGATGAAACTGTAAGGATGTTTGATAATAATTTATTTGAAGCTTTGTCCCGGGTGCATCCGTCAGTTCCTTTGATAATTTATGTTCCAGTAATATTCTATGTGCTGTATCTTTCGATATGGCAGCGCCAGCTTTCAGCATTGAATATAATAATACTAATTATATTAGGAATTTTTATCTGGACAATTACAGAATATATGCTTCACAGATTTATATTTCACTTCCAACCCCAAAGTAAGATTGGAGAAAAGTTGCATTTCATTTTTCATGGTGTTCACCATGATTATCCAAGTGATTCGAGAAGACTTGTAATGCCGCCTTCGGCAAGTATTCCGCTTGCTTTATTATTTTATTTTTTGTTTGTTCTAATACTAGGCGATGTACTTGTATTCCCATTCTTTGCGGGCTTTCTTGTCGGTTATTTATTTTATGATATAACACATTTTGCGATTCATCATTTTAATATGCACAGTAAATTTTGGTTAGCGATTAAGAACCATCATATGAAGCATCACTATCAGGATCCCAGTAAAGGCTTTGGTGTTAGCACTCCATTTTGGGATACAGTGATAGGAACTAATTTTACACCGAAAAAGGAGAAGTAATTTTTCAAGCCTGACAAAAAAACATTAATGAAATTCACAAAATATTTTACTATTGCTTTTATTCTATTTTTTATTTTTAATTGTCAGGCTTCCGATCAGATTTTTTTTATCCGCTTAAATCAAGTGGGTTTCCTCCCCGGTGATATTAAAACCGCGGTCATAATGTCCGAACAACCAATCAAATCAAATGAATTTTTTATAAGAAATTCTTTTAATGATGAAAAAGCTTATCAAGCATTATTAACTATGACCTTTTTTTCTTATGGCAATTTTAATTATTGCTTAGAAATTGATTTTTCTGAGTTTCAAAATGAAGGAAAGTATTATTTAGAAATCGATGGTCAAAAATCCTTTATATTTGAAATAGGAGAAAAAATTTTTAACAATGTAAGAGACTCTCTCAGCTTATTCTTTAAAGTTCAGCGCTGTGGACCAACGAATCCGCTACTTCACGAGCCCTGCCATCTTTCGGATGTGGCTTTTGTTCTTGGTCATTCGGATTCATCAATGGTTGATGTTACAGGTGGCTGGCACGATGCAGGTGATTATCTAAAATTTTTTTCAACTGCTGCTTACACAACATATCTTTTACTTTTCAGCTACGAGTTTGATCAAAGTAAATTCAATTATGACCTTGATAATAATCAAGTGCCTGATATTCTTCAAGAAGCAAAAGTTGGATTGGACTGGTTATTACGATGCAGATTTAAAGATGATCTTTTCATAACTCAGGTTCAGGATATTTCTGATCACAGTGTTGGTTGGCGTTTACCAGAAAATGATACTTTAAGATATGACCGACCTGGATATGCAGGAATAGGTAAAAATCAAATTGGAATTTTTGCTGCTGTAATGTCTCTTGCATCAAGAATATGGAGCGAAAGGTTCTATGATTATGAATTTGCCAAAAGATTATTAAAATCAGCAACAGAAGTTTATGCATTAATAAATACCGTTCCTGATATTGATAGCACACAATCAGGCTTTTATCAGGATTTTGATCATTGGGGAAAACTTTCTCTTGGTGCGATAGAATTATTTATATCAACAAAAGAAAAAAGATATTATGACGAAGCACTTAATTTTGCCGATAGTGCCAAATCTGATTTCTGGTGGAGCTGGGGAAACATAAATTCGTTAGCACATTATAAGATTGCAAAATATGATACTAATTATATTTCACATATAAAAAGTAATCTTGACAATTATAAAACAAAGTCTAATCAGTCATCTTTTAGAGAAGCTACTGATTATACGTGGGGAAGTACAAACTCATTTCTCGGCGCTGCACTACAAGCAATTCTTTATAAAGAAGTGACTGGAAAAAATGATTATGACTCGTTGATTATTTTTCAAAGAGATTACATTCTTGGAAGAAATCCGTGGGGAACATCTTTTATTTATAATGTTGGTATCGCCTTTTCAAAAAATTTGCACTCACAGATAGGATATTTTAACAATGGTTATTTGCCTGGTGCTTTAAGTTCGGGTCCAGCACCTGTTAAAGTGCTAGAAAAATATCAAATAGATCGATCAAATAATCTATTAAATTTATTTAATACTGACTCAGTAAATTATTTTGATGATTTTAACGATTATATAACTAATGAGCCTGCTATTGGAAGTAATGCAACAGCATTGTTTGTATTTGGTTTTTTTTCAAAATCTCAATAAAATCAATCAAATAGTAGGGTATTTACTGACAAACTCAATTTTTGCTATTATGTAGCAATTTAATACAAAAATAATTCGTTTGTCTCTATTTAGTAATAGAATTCTTCATTTTTGTCGAATTTTGGAAATTTTCAAAGCACTACTACGGCATTAAAATTGGGTAAAAGTAGAATCAACTATTTCAAAAATTATGAAAAAAAGTATCCAGTTGGTGCCATCCGGCATCTCAATAGCGGACAATGCATGGGGTGGTTTTTATAGAGGAGGGACTTATCTTTTAATTGGACCAAGGAAATCCGGAAGAACACTCTTAAGTTTACAATTTGCTATGGAGTGTGCCAAACAAAAAGAGGTCTGCCTTTATTTCACCAACATGCGTCCAAAAGATTTGATGATTCAAGCTGCGTCGATTGATTTTGATTTGCAGCACTATATGAATCAGAATTTAATTATTGTAGTTAAAGTTGCTCCTCCCGCTGATTTAGCCGATTATAAAAATCGTGACGAACTTCTTATTGAATATCTTAAAGATATTGTAACAGTTGTTGAGCAGTATCAACCTTGCAAATTAGTTTTTGATGAACTAACTCCATTTATTGGTTTTGAAAATCTTTCATTGCTTGAAGAAACATTTCTGGAAACTACCGAAAAAATTGAAGACTCCGGAATTACCAGTCTTTTTGTTTTAGGTGAACCAGCAGCTCCATCTTCAAGATTAATTCTTGACTCGGTTAATTTAGCTGCAACAGGAGTTGTTCATCTTCAAAAGCAAACCGATACTTACGATAGAACAAAAGGCGGAATCATTACTATTTCACCAAACATCGGCCATACTGAAGGAAAATTTAAAGCAAACTACTATATTGAAGCTTATAAAGGAATTACAACCGATTTTCAGCCTGTAAAAAGAAAAACATTAACTGGAGAAAGATTTGCTTCCCTCGAAGATGATAAATTCAAATCACTTTCTGAAATTGATATTCCTCCTGTCAATTATTCTTTGTCTGATTTCTATAGTATAGATGACTTTCATCTGATTCTTAATAATCAAATTGCACTTTTTAAAAGTACAGGTCAGACATTTCGACTGGTTGCTTTGAAATATGCTGATGATTTAGAGAGAACAGGCTTGCTGTCTATAAACCAACTTCAAAATGCAGTAAGGCTAGCTATAGATAAGAAGGACAAGATTTGTATTTGTGAAAATAAAATATTGATACTTATGACAAAAGATGATCAGAGAAACATTACAAATATTATTTCACGTTTAAAATATAATCTGCCGGTTTTAGATGAAGATCAATTATATGAAATTATGCGCAGAGTTTTTATTTATACAACCAAAGTAAATGAAGAAACTCGTAATGCTGACGATCTCTTAAAAGAACTAATTTCTGGAAAAAAGTTTAATAGAAATTCGTACGATTAACAACAGGTTATAGGATGAAGACAATTAATATGCTGCTAGTTGGGCTTCTCCTATTAACTTCTTTAGTCTTTCCTCAAAACAGAACTGAAGAACTTAAACTCGAAGCCCGCCAACTCATGAACATGGGTAGATATGGCGAAGCTATTGATTTGCTGAATCGTTTCATAGCTGTAAATCCGCAAAACGTTGAAGGTTTTTTATTGCGCGGAACTTGTTATGAAAAAAGAGGAGAGTTTGAGTTTGCAGTTTACAATTACAGAACCGCAAAAAAAATCTCACCGGCAGATACTGAAGCTAATAATAAACTGAATTCAGCAATTGAATCGTGGAATATACTTCTCTATAATAAAATTGAGGGACATCAGAGAGAAATTGCCATTCACCCGGATCGTGCAATTAACTATCTGGAAATTGGAATATGTTATAAAAATCTTGGCGAGTGGAAAGAAGCTGAGATTTGGTATGATGAGTATCTGAAGAGGGAAGAAGCATCTGCCGACGAAGTTTTAAGATATGCCGAAATACTAGCTAAGAATAATCAACTAAAAAAGGGCGAGGAGATATTAAAAAAATATTCGGTAAAAAATTCTGATGATCACAGAATTTGGTCTCGCTATGGTTATTTTCTTTACTGGTTGGGTAAACGCCGATTAGCTGTAAATGCTTTTGAACAATCGCTGACTATTAGACCGTTCTTCAAAGAAGCTCTTGATGGTTTAGATTTGGCTAAAGGCAGAGGTTATGTTTATACAATAAATGATACAACCAGGAGATATTCTTATGGTTTACCCTCCCGAGCTCCTGAATATGTTATCGACAGGCTTTACAGAAAAATTAAAAATGATCCCAAAGATGATAATACAAGATTTAAGTTAATTGATGAACTTGTTAAAGTACAACGATTTGAAGAAGCTTATGATCAGCTAAGATTTTTATCAGACAAATATTCTGATTCAGAAGATTTTAATAATCTTTACACAAAAGTATTGGAGCACAGAAATGCTCATTACAAAAATAAGATTGACGAATATCATGCTAAGTTGCTTTCTGATCCAAACAATGTTGAAGTTCTATTACAGTTAGCTAAATATTATTCATATCAGAATGAATACAATTCCTCTAAGGAAATGTATGAACGTTATTTGAAATTAAAGCCTGCAGATCTGGATGCGAGATTTAATTATGTCCAATTGCTATCGTGGAATAATGAATTTTCTCTTGCTAAAGATGAAGCCGATTTGCTTTTAACAAAAAATCCGGAAAAAACTGAATACCAATTATTAAGAGCTAATATTGGATTCTGGATGGAAGAAGATCTTGACCGGTCAAAACTGCTATACGAAAAAGTAATTAGAAAACAGCCTGATAATAAAGAAGCCTTGTTTGGATTGGCCTATCTTAGTTTGCCTATTAATAAAATTAAAGATGCAGAAAAATACTATGCAACATTATTGAAGGATGAAAGTATTTCAAAAAAAGAATTAGAGGAATTGTCATCAAGCATTGAGCTTAATAAGCAAAGAATAAAAGATGAAGAGTTGTATGCTTATTTAGAGAGCGCAAGAAAATATGCTTATGAGAATATTTGCGATAGTGCGATAAGTGATTTTGAAAAATATTTTGAACAGGGCGGAACAAACAAAAATATTTATTTCGAATTAGCTAATGCATATCAATGTATCGGGAATTATAATAAAGCGATAAGTATTTATGACGATTTAATGGTTACAGGCTTTAATGATTACGAAACAAAAAAACAAAGAGCAAAAATAATTTTCTGGAGCGGTGATTCGTTAAATGCTTTACGGGAGTTCAGGAAATTAGTGTCTGAAAATCCTGAAGATGCAGAATCGAAATTATATCTGGGCGATAGTTATCTTAAGTTAAAACAATATCAGAGTGCTAGAGAAATTTATCAGGAAATGCTTAAGGAATCCCCGGAATCACATATTATTAAAACTCGTATGAAATGGCTGGGAAGTGAAGGGATAAGTACTTTTTCATTCGATACTTTTCCGACTTACATTTTAGTAATACCTCAGGGAAATTATTTTACTGATAACACAAAGTTTAAGTATAATATAGTTGGTTTAGGTTTAGAAGTAGGCGCAACAAATTATTTATCATTAGGAATTTCAGGTTACCGTGGAACTTTGTCATCTGAATTCAAAAATCTAAATTTTAACAATCTAAAAGGCTCATTGCATATAAGATTTAGTGAATTTACCAGAGCTTACGTTTCGTTTGGACAAACATATTTTGTGGATAATCGTAATGAGAATATTATTGAAGCTGCAATGTATTTTCAGAAAAAAGATATTTATAACGCATCAATATTTTATAATAATATGGATGCCGCGTTTATTTTATATTCACCATTTTTAGTTGCAAACAGATTTGCTGCAGAGCACGTAGGTTTTAACGGCATTTATAATTTCAGGAGCGGACTAATTATTTCCGGAAAATATGCTCTTATAAATGTTTCTGACGGTAATGAGGGTAATCAATTTGAATTCAGATTGGGCAAAAAATTTCAAAAGGATATTAAAGCCGGATACGAGTATTATTACTATACGTTTTCTGATTCATCTTTTTTATACTGGAGTCCTGAAAATTTTGAATCACATTCTATTTGGGCAGATTTCAACCTGATAAATGATGATGAAACGACCATTAATCTTGGAGGTAAACTCGGTTTGATTCCTGAAAACGATTATTTACTAAGAGAATTTTATGCTGAATTAAAATATATGCTGGCTCCAAATTTTAATTTGCAAGCGAGATTGGTTTCCGGAAGCAGTTCAAGATCTGGCATGGGTTATAATTCAACTTCTTTTCAGTTGAGTACATTCTGGACATTATAATTATTTTTGTTTATTGATTTAGATATGAATCTTAATCCTAACATAAAGAAAAGTTTATTTACAGTTGAGAGCAAGGATGAAAACCGCGCAACTGAAAATCCTGAACAAAAATATCTTCTAAGGATTTTAGTCAGTGGTATATCCTCTTTGATTTTAATTCTGATAATTGTTTATACATTACCTCACACAATTTTATCTGTAAATTCATTAATTGAATATGCAGTAATAGTTGCATTGGTAATTTTCTTGTTCATTCTATTGGTTCGTTATTTTACAATTTTAATATTTGCTTATTTTTATTTGAATGAATATACATTCAAAAAGAATGGAAGTTTTTCACCTTTTGTTTCAGTGATCATTCCCGTTTTTAATGAAGAGAAAGTAATACTACAAACAATAAAATCGTTACTTACGTTAGATTATTCAAACTATGAAATAATTATTGTTAACGACGGTTCAACTGATAATACGAAGTCAGTTGCTGAATCTCTTGTTGGAAATCATCCAGGAGTTCATAGTAAAATAAAAATTTCACTAATAAATCAGTCCAACAGTGGTAAAGCCAGAGCATTAAATGCAGGTATCCAATATTCTAAAGCTGATTTTGTTCTTTGTATGGATGGTGATTCACAGCTTTCTCCCGATTCATTAAAGTCGGCTGCCAGACATTTTTCTAATCCTAAAATTGGAGCCGTGGCAGGCAACGTAAAAGTATTAAACAGACGAAAGTTTTTTACCGATCTTCAAGCGCTTGAATATATCGAAGGTTTGAACATGGCTCGAAGTGCTCAAAGTTTCATAAGATTGGTTAATATTATTCCCGGACCTATTGGTGTATTCAGGAAAAAAGCTATTGAAGATGCCGGGTATTACTCAAGTGATACTTTTGCAGAAGATGCTGACCTTACTGTAAAAATTATTGCCTCAGGTTGGAAAATATATTATGAACCAAATTCAATTTCTTATACTGAAGCTCCAAGCACATTACAGCAGCTGTTAAAACAAAGATATCGGTGGACAAGGGGTATTCTGCAATCGCTGAGAAAGCATAAAAGATTACTGATCAATCCAACTATAAATTTTGGTCATACTTTTATTTTATGGTCAATGTTTTACGAAGCTTTAGTTTGGCCGGCTATGAATATAGCGGCAAATGTTTTCTTTATAACTGCTGCATTAATATTTGGATTTACACAGTTGATTTTTTTCTGGTGGGCTGGTTTAGCTTTACTGGATTTAGTAACTGCCCTTTATTGTGTGGCTGTTGAGAAAGAAGAGTTCAGATTAATTTGGTATGCAATTATTTACAGAATGTTTTTCATTCTTATAATTGATATTTGTAAAGCCATGTCAACCATAGAAGAATTTCTGGGAATAAGGATGACATGGGGTAAGCTAGAAAGAGTTGGTTCAGTTTAATATTAAATTTGCTATTAATTAAGGTAATTCATAGAGGTTAAATAATGGAATTAATTCCAATCTTATCAACAATAATTCTTGTTGCAACAATAAGCACTTTTATTCTTTCAATTGGTGCATATATCCTTTATAAAATAAGGGAGAAAAAAGCTGTATCAAGTACGAGGACTACACCACGAACTTTGCAAGCAGAACTCGTGGTTCCTGCCGATGTAATTCCTAGTCGGTTAACTGCACAGGAGACCAAACCATCTCAATATCAGAGTCCCTATATTGTACAGAAACCTGCATCTGCTTTTACAGGTACTAAACAACCAATTATTTTGCAGGAGCCTATAAAAATTTCAGTTGAAGAAAATAAAAAAGTTTATGAACCTCGTCAGGCTTATACGAGAAAAACAACTGAAACTAAATTTTTAAAGTATACTTCCGAAGGTTATGTGCCAACAGAGGAAGATAAAGTAGCAGGAGCGCTTAAATGGCGTTAATTAACGCTGATAACAAGGGAAAAGTAAATCTATTATTGATTTTATTTTCCGGATTAATTATTCTCGGTGCAGCAATCCTTGTTTATTACTTTGTATTACGCGGAGTTTACGGACGATTTGATATAACCTCATTATTACCTACAAAAGAAACAGTAAAAAAAACATTAATTGGTGAAACCGATCAGGTAGCAATTCTATACTCAAACTACACTGAAAATATGTTGCCCGAAGGAAGCACCTGGTTGGCAGATAATATTTCAACGTGGAAGAAATTCCTTGGCGATATGAACCTTGGTTATGATATTTTATCTGATCAGGACATAGAGCAGGGGAAACATCTTAGATACAAATTACTCGTTCTTCCAGGTTCAAAATCTTTAAGTGACAAGGAAATCTTTCAGATAAAAAAATATCTTGAAAGCGGTGGAAGCGTTTTTGCAACTAGCGGTATTGCTAGTTATTCCGAAGACGGAAAATGGAGAGGATGGCAATTCTTTAATCAGGTTTTCGGAATGCAGTTTACTCACGAAATTAAAAATGACAATTCATTAAAAATTCATACTCTCAGAGGTGGAATCCCTCTTACAGCTACAATTCCAACCGGCTATCCGTTAAAAGTTGCAACCTGGGATATCCCTATGGCAGCAGAAGTCCTTGAGCCCAGAACAAATCAGGTGAGTTTCTGGTATAATTTCAGGCTTGAAGAAGGTTTGGTCAGAGAAGGAGTTAAACGCTCAACAGGAATTGCTAACGGATGTTACGGTGAAGGAAGATTTATTTGGATGGGTTTTGAAATTAATTCGGTTATTGGCTTGCAAGAAGACTATATCTTGTTCGACAGATTTTTTAATAACTGTGTTCATTGGTTAACATACTGTCCAATTGCTTATGTAAAAGATTGGCCGGAAGGATATGAAGCTGCTGCAGTAATTATGCCGGTTCTTTCAAATGATGTAGAGAACATTCAAAATCTGCTGCCAATATTACGGTCTGAAAATATAAAAGCTACATTTTTTGTAGAGCCCGAAACAGCAAGGGAAAAAAGAAGTTTGGTAGCTTCTATAGCTGCTTATGGTGAAATTGCAGCTTTGGTTGATGTTGGTTATCTGTCATCAATGAATGATACGATAAACAAACTTAATTCGTTGGACGAACAAATCCGTAAAATGAAATCGGCTAAAATTATACTTGAAAATGTAACCAAATTCCCTATAAGCGGAGTGCTTCCATATTTTGGGTTATTCAATAATAATACTGTTACGGCTGCTATTAACGCTGATTATAAATATATCCTAACGGATTCTTTAACTGACAGGTCTGTTCCCCATACTTTAATTCGTGGTGATAAAAGAATTTTATCAATGACAAAAACTGCTCGCGATGATTTTGAAGTTATAAGGGATTTAGGACTTACACTTGCTGATTTTCAGTATTACACTTATCAGGAAGACCTTGATCGAATTCTTTTTGAGGGCGGAATGTATGTCTATAAAATTCATACTGAATTTCAATGCAGGTATGATTACGTGAATGTTATTAGAGATGTGATTAAAGATCTTAAGAAAAAAAGATTCTGGATTGCAACAGCCTCGGAGATCCAAAAATGGTATGAGAAACGCGATTACATTGAATTAAAAGCTGAACGAAGAGGTAATAACCGCGTTGCAATTAAAATCTCTAATCCCGGCAAAGAAATTATTAACGATCTTATGATAGATGTTGACCTGAATGATGATGTTAAAAATATATCCCTTGATATTGAAATTATAGGAACTGAACCTGCTGTTATCAAACATACTCCCGGTTCCAGATTTTTATATTTGTTGATTGATAACTTCAAACCAGGCGAGTCGAGAACTTACTTTATTGATTATGATAGAATAAACGCTTGATGATTTTAATAAAAATGGAAAAGTATATTTTATTAATATTGTTCCTGCTTTTAATTGGTTTCTCATCTATATTTTCTCAACAACCTAATAAAGTTGCAATTCACTTCTCAAACGCTACCGATATAACTGAGCCGGATAAACTTTTAGAAAAAATTACTTATTGGGAATTACTGTTTCTTAATAATAAAATAAAATATGATGTTATCTACGATAGTGATTTAGAATCTGGTTTATCTGCCAAAGATTACCATACTATAATTTTCCCTTATACAAGAGCATTAAGTAATACAGGTTATAATTCAGTAATAAAATATTTAGATAGAGGCGGATCTATAGTAGCTTTTGGAGAGTTGGGCATTTATGATGAGAAGACAAATTATATTGGTTTGGACAGACTTGAATCATTATTTGGTGTTATACATTCCGGTAATATTTCTGAAAAAAACATGAGCAGTTATCTTGATCTTACAGACTATCCGCCCTTGACTAATAATATTTCAAAAAAATCCGACATTCAGATTACAGCAAAAAACTCTCCTGTTTTAGTTGAAGCAATTTCACAGAACACTATATCTATCGGAAAAATAAAACCAGAATCTGGTAAGAATGAATTTGATAGATCGTTAATTGTATTGAAGACAAACCCGCAATCAAAACTATTATGGTTCTCTTTCGATCCAACAGAAGTTATCGGTGGAAGAGAAGATTCTAAATCAATCGAACAGATCATTAAAAATGCAATTGTCTGGTTTAACGGAGGTGAAATTAATTGAGTTTTTTATCTTATAATTTATTTTGAGATTATGACTGTAATTTATGAACTCAAAAAGATTAAATAGTTGTTTCTATAACTTATTTCTCTTTCTACTTTTATCTCTAATAATAAACTTTTCATTTCTTTCCTGCACTTTTTTGTCAAACGATCCAACGGAAGATTCAGAATTAAGAAAAATTGAAATTTACTGGCCTACAAGTAATTCAACAATCAGTGAAGGTGAAACAAAAATTGAGTATTCAGTTACATCACCATACAACATCAGGTTTATTGAATTATACATCAATGGTCAGTTTAAAAACAATATTCCTGCCGGAGCAAACAACTCACTTCCTTCAATTTCGTTTAACTTCGATTCGACACAAATCGGTACAAGTTTTAACTACTACATTGTTTATTACGATATAGATGGTACTTCAACAAAAAGTCAGGATATTATTAATGTAACAATAATTGAAAGACAAATTCCGCCTTATCCGCCATACGATTTGAGAATAATAAAGATTAGTGATAATGAAATAAACATTTCCTGGAAAGATTCATCCAAAACGGTAAACCGATATGAGATCTACAGGAGAAACGGTTTTTACGGTCAGTATCTTTTGCTAAAAGTTGTTGATGGAAGTTCATTCAACACAAATGATCAAGGATTAATTTCCGATTCAATTTATTTTTATAAGATAAAATCTTTTAATGATTATGGTGAATCAGGATTCAGTGAAGAGATAAATACTGGTGGAATTATCATTTACGGCGATATTTATCCACCAACTCAGCTCATAGCCACAGCTTTTGGCACTCAAGTTGTCGCTTTAGAATGGATTGATAACAGTGATAATGAAAATTTTTTCAGAATAGAAAGAAAAACCGAATTTTCAGAATTCATTGAAATTACGAATATAAGTCCAAATGTGACGATTTTTACCGATATTGGTGGTAATTTATACGCAGGAGGAACTTTCTTTTACAGAGTTAAAGTATTTTCAGAGAAGGATTCTGCAATAAGTAATATTGCACAAGTAACAACCTTCGATCATAATCTTCTTCCTCCGGAACAACTTACTGCTAAATATCAATCAGCATTACACTTAATTGGGTAATAATGATATTTTGAAATTGAAAGAAAGAAACTGGTTACTATAATTTGATTGGCAGTATAAACGAGGAGAATACAGTTTTTATTGGCTCAACAATTGTAATGAAGAAAAAGCATTACTTTAAAGTTCGTGATTATGATGGAAATTATTATTCAGAGTACTCAAATAAAGTCAATGTAATTGTTAATAAAAAATAAATAAACTTTTAGCTGTTGTGGAAGAAACAAGATTAAATATTAAGACATTACTAAACTCAATTTTCAAAAGTTCAGGCAATCCTATCTTTGCACTGGATAGCAGCAGTAATATTTTTGAGTACAATGATTCGGCAGCGTCAATTTTAAAAATTGAAAAAGATGAAAAGAATTTATCTAATATTTTAAACGAAAATACTTTCAACAAAATTAACGAACTAATAAAAATTGTCGTCAACAATAAAAGCTTCATTACTTCAGAAGATTTCATTTTCAAATTAAAAGATGACTCAGAAACATGTTCCAATATAACGGTCAATTTTATAAGTGTTGAAGAAGATTACTTCATATTAATTTCACTTGTAGCTGAACAAGTTGAAGAAGCATTATTAAGCTTTACAAAAATTGACATCAGAAGCGGCAATCCGATTGAATCAATTCTCAATTCACGATTAAAACAGTTTTTAAGAGAAATTAAAAATCTGTATCCTTTTACAGTAACTGGCAAAGATAGATTAAGAAAAATGATTGATGAATTCAGTGAATTCATCAGAATAAAAAACGATCAGGGCAAATTTGTCCTTGTCAATTCTGCTTATGCCCAAAGCTTTGGAATCTCTGTTGCTCAGCTTGAGGGGAAAAATGAATCAGATTTTATTCCGCAGTTTGTTATAGATTTTCTTTCATCGATAGATAGATACTTATTCAAAACTCATAATTATATTATTATTGAAGGTATGCCTCTCAAGGGAATTTCGAATTCTGCTTTAGAACAGGTAATTGAAATTCCGATAACAGACAATCAAAATAATGTTATTGCAGTTGTAGGTATTACACAGAATAAATTAAGTTATCCTGCCAACGAAGTTTCTGCTTCGTTACAGTTATCGACTGAGTTAATAGAAGTATTTCCCAAACCTCTGGCATTAATAGATCAATACGGTCATTTTAAGCATGCAAGTAAAGATTTTTGTAATTTTGTTGGTCAGGAATTGGAATTACTTAATGGAGTTCATGTAACTGAAGCTTTACCGTCAGAATTTGCCGAAGAAATAAAAAGTTTTCAAAATAGTAATTCTTCGATCAAAGAATTCTTCATAAATGAAAATCTGATACTTTGTGGCGAAGAGGAATCAAAGTATAAAGTTTTTCTAAATAAAATATCCATTCCGGGCGTTAGCTCTGACGGTGTCTTCATTTATATTGATGAAGGGAAAAAAGAAGTTGATTTAAATCAACTGATTAAACAGCGAGGAAGAATGTTTGATATATTAATTCAAAATAATCCCGAGTCAATATTTATATATGATATTGATACTCT
>JALHTS010000694.1 GCA_022865965.1 Ignavibacteriaceae bacterium | reverse complement strand
GAGTAAAGAAAGATTTGACTGGCTGAGGGAAATAGGTGCTGAAGTTTTTGCCACTTACGGTTGTGAAAGTAATGTGAAAGAAATTTATGATAAATGTCATGAATTAGAAGCAGAGAGTGATGAGTATATAATTCTTAATCAATTTGATCAGTTTGGTAATGCCATTTGGCATTATGAAATTACAGGCTCTACGATTGAAACTCTTTTTCAAAAAATTAAAAAAGATGATCAGAGATTAAGCTGGTATGTTAGCGCAACCGGTTCAGCAGGAACATTGGCAGCAGGAGATTACTTAAAACAAAAATTTCCGTCTATGAAAATTACATGCACAGAAGCATTACAATGTCCTACTCTTTTATTCAATGGATATGGCGGTCATAGAATCGAAGGTATTGGAGACAAACATGTTCCATGGATACACAATGTAAAAAATACTGATGTAGTAACAGCTATTGATGATGAACAAACTCTAAGAATTTTAAGATTGTTTAATGAGGATTCGGGAAAAAACTGGTTGGTAAAAGAAGGTGTTGATCAGGAAACTGTTAATAAACTTTCATACTTAGGCATTTCTTCAATTTGTAATTTGTTAAGCGCAGTAAAAACAGCAAAATATTTTGAGCTTTCTGAAAATGATGTAATCTTCACTGTATTTACAGATTCAGTCGATCTATATAATTCTCGGCTGATTGAAATGAATAATAATTGGGGAGATTATTCAGAAACAAAAGCCGAAGTTGATTGGACGAGTATTTTAAAGCATCAAGGCATAGATTATATGAAAGAACTCAGCTACTATGATAAAAAATCAATTCATAATTTGAAGTATTTTACCTGGATTGAACAGCAAGGTAAAAGTGTGGAAGAATTAAATGCTCAATGGTACGATGAAAATTATTGGAAAGAAAGATTTGCAACTGTTCCGGAATGGGATAAATTGATAAATGAGTTTAATAAACAAGTCGGTTTAAAAATTTAGGATTTGTTAAGATTGACTAATCCAAATAAAATTCTCAAAAATGTATTTATCAGTTCCGGCGGAAACAATCTTAAATTAATTGATATACACTTTAGCACTACGATTAATAAAATTGTTCCGCGCAGTTCAAGAAAAATTAGTTGGGATGAAATAAATACAATATCAAAGCGTGCAAAAATTATCCAGCAATTTCCACAATTAGATTATTCTAATAACTACAAAATTTATGATGGCTCCTACTTTCTGCTTATGCCCGGGAGTATTGATCCACACGTTCATTTCAACACACCTGGATATGAACATAGAGATGATTTTGAACATGCATCAACTGCAGCAGCGTACGGTGGAGTTACAACAATAATCGATATGCCTTGCACATCTTTGCCTCCGGTTACAAGTAAGATTAATCTTAAGAGGAAAATGCAGGCAGTCCAGGAACGAAGCTTGATTGACTATTGTTTTTGGGGCGGTGTTTGCGGAAATGATTTCGATAAAAATAAAAATATTGAAAAACAGATTTACGAACTTGCGCAAAATGGAGTTGCGGGATTCAAAGCATACTTAATTTCAGGAATGAACACATTTACTGATTTAAATGAACAAAGAATGCTTCAAACAGCAAAGTGGATAAGGAAAACTGGAAAGCCTCTGGCAGTCCACGCTGAAGATAAAGAATTGATTTTATCGAGAATGAATCTGTCTAAAAAATTGGAACTTAATAGCTGGAAAGATTATTGTAACGCTAGAGATGTGGAATCTGAAGTCCGTGCTGTAAAATTAATGATTGAGATATCAAAAAAAACAAAATGTAAAATTCATATAGTTCATTTGAGTTCTGCAAGAGCATTAAAATTAATAAAAGATGCAAGAGAAAGTGGATTCAATATTACCGCTGAAACTTGTCCGCAATATTTGTACTTCACACAAGAAGATTTTAATAACTCCAAAATATCTTCATTCCTGAAAACTGCTCCACCGGTTAAAAATCAAGAAGATAAAGAAGCATTGTGGGATGGCTTGGATGATGGAACATTATCATTTGTAACTACAGACCATGCCGGATGTAATCCTGCAAAGGAAAAATCACAAAAAAACTTTTGGGATGTGTACGGCGGAATTCCCGGTGTTGAACATCGGGTTCCATTTCTTTTTAGTGAAGGATTTAAGAAAAATAAATTATCATTATCTAATACAGTTGCATTGCTATCTTCAAATGTAGCGGACTACTTCAATATTCAAAACAAAGGACATCTTAAAGTAGGATACGATTCGGATTTAGCTCTTATTGATTTGTGGAGTAAACAAAAGGTAACAGCAAAAAGAATGCACAGTAAAGGTAAGTACACTCCTTTTGAAGGTGTTACTTTTAATTCTGTTGTGGAAAAAACATTTTTGCGTGGTGAATTAATTTTGAATCGGAAGGGAAGAGCAAGACAAACCATCGGCTATGGTAAATTTGTTAAAGTATAAAATTTAATTTTTAATAGAAGAATAACGTGAACACAAAATTTAAAATTATTAATGCGTGGATTTGTCAGATTGATGGTAAAGCTGTCAATCCAATGTTTGGAGATTTAATTGTCTCAGATGGGAAAATTATTGATATACAATTAAAATCATTTAATGAATTTAATTTTTCTGAAAATCCATCAGATGCCAATATCATTAATGCCAATGGCAGAGTTCTAACTTTACCATTAGTCAATTTTCATGATCATTTTTATTCGCGGTTAGCAAAAGGGTTATCCATTAATGGACCAATGGATAATTTTGAAAATATTCTGAAAAATTTATGGTGGAAGCTTGATTTAATTCTTGATGAAGAAATGATTCGTGCTTCTGCTCAATCAGCTGTGCTTGATTCGATTCGTAACGGCGTTACTTATATTTTCGACCATCACTCATCCCCGAAATCCGCAAAAGGCAGTTTGGGCATTATTGCCGATGTTTTAACAGAAATTGGAATCAGAGGAATATTATGTTTTGAAACAACTGATAGAAATGGAGAACAACTCGCTCTTAGTGGAATGAATGAGAATATTAATTTTATGGAATCGAATCTTGATGAGGATTTAAAAGGCATACTTGGTCTTCATGCTTCTTTTACAGTCTCAGATGAAACTTTAGATAAAGCAAATGAAATAGTCAATAAGTTAAACTGTGGAATTCATATTCACTTATGTGAAGATAAATGTGATGTAGATCAAAGTCTGAAAATGTACGGATTGAAGCCGATGGATCGATTAAAAAAATACGGATTATTAAATCATAAAAGCATTCTTGCACATGGAATTCATTTAAAAGAAGACGATTTTAATATATTGGAAGAGAGCGGCAGTTCTGTAGTTCTGAACTTGGATTCAAACTTGAATAATGCCGTTGGGCTTCAGAATTTTTCTAGGATGTCAAAGAATATTCCACTGCTTACCGGAACTGATGGAATGCATTCAAACCCTGGACAAACATTGCGCCAATTATTTTTACTTACCAGAAACAACGGATTTACATTTGAACAATCTTTTGCGTTGATTGAAAATATTTACTTTCGACAATTAGATTTTGTTAAAAAGTATTTTCCAGATTTTTCGTCATTAAAAAATGGCGATCGTGCTGACGTTATCATTTGGGATTACATTTCACCTACTCCAATTAACAAAGATAATTTCTTTGGCCATCTTATTTATGGAATATTAGAAAGACCAATCCACAGTGTTGTTCATAATGGTAATACACTAATGAGAGAATTTAATTTTACATTTGATGATTCTTCCTATAACAAAAATATTTCTGTTCAGGGAAGAAAACTATATAATAAATTCAATGCACTATAAAACCGATAATTGAAGGATAACAATGAGCCTTGCAGAAAAAATATTAGCCAAAGCTGAAGAATATTCAGACTATACAGCAAATAATCTTTCTAAACTTATAAAAATAAAATCACTTAGCGGAGAAGAAGAAGGTGTTGCTAAAGCACTTAAACAAATGATGGAAGAGGCAGGATTTGATGAAGCGAAGATAGATGGACTTGGAAATGTTATTGGCAGAATTGGAAACGGAAAAAAAGTAATTGCTATCGATGGTCATATCGATACAGTTGATTTAGGCAATGCTGAAGACTGGGATTTTCATCCATTAAGCGGGGAAATTAAAGATGGTTTTGTTTTGGGTAGAGGATCAGTTGATCAGTCGGGTGGACCGGCAGCTTTTGTTACAGCAGGAAGAATTTTAAAAGAAATTGGATTGCCTGATGATGTGACAGTCTATTTTACAGGTACAGTTATGGAAGAAGATTGCGATGGTCTCTGCTGGAATTACATTATTGAAGAAGATAAAATAAAACCGGATTGTGTAATTGTGACAGAACCGACAAATTTAAATATTTATCGTGGGCATCGCGGCAGAATGGAAATTGAAGTTTCATTTCATGGTTTATCTTCGCACAGCTCAGCTCCTGAAAGAGGAAAGAATGCAATATATATGGCTTCGAAGGCTGCGCTTGAAATAGAAAAGTTAAACGAAAGACTTGCCGTTGATTCATTTCTTGGAAAGGGATCAGTTACGGTTACAGAATTTGTTTCATCGAGTCCATCGTTGTGTGCTGTTTCGGATTTCGCAAAAATTCATCTCGATAGAAGATTAACCTGGGGTGAAGATAAGGAGCTGGCCCTAAATCAAGTAAAAGAAATTGTTAAGGGAATGAATGCAAAAGTCGAGCTGCTTAATTATGAAAAGACTTCCTTCACAGGATTAAAATATGGTATGGAAAAATATTATCCCACCTGGAAAATTGAAGAAGATCATCAGGTAATTAAAAGCGGAGTAAAAACTTTTAATGATCTATTTAATAAAAAACCAAAAGTTGACAAGTGGACATTCTCTACAAACGGAGTGACTATAAACGGTATTCATAAAATTCCTGTTATTGGATTCGGTCCTGGCAAAGAAGAAATGGCGCATGCACCAAATGAAAAAGTTTCTATTGATCATCTGGTAAAAGCATCAGCATTTTATGCAATGTTTGTAGTTAATTATTAAAATAAATAGAACACGGATCACACAGATTTAGAGGATAATCACAGATTATAATTAAAATGTTATATCAAGATTTATCTGATAAAATTATTAAATGTTTTTACGAAGTTTATAATATACTTGGTTATGGGTTTTTAGAGAAAGTATATGAAAACGCATTATACAATGAGTTGAAAATTTTCGGATTGAACTGTGAAAGACAAAAGAAAATAGAGGTTTTTTATAAAGATATTCTTATTGGTGATTATTATGCAGACATTATTGTTGAGGATAAAATTATTATTGAACTAAAAGCTGCAGAAGCAATTTGTGAAGAGCATGAATTTCAATTAATAAATTATTTAAAAGCAACTAATATAGAAGTTGGGTTACTACTAAATTTTGGTAAGAAACCGGAAATAAAAAGAAAAATTTTACGAATGACCGAAAAACCGGATTAAATCCCTGATAATCTGTTTGATCCGTGTTATCCGTGTTCCATAAAATAGGAGAATGTATGATTAACAAATTTAAAGGCAGGCACTTTCTAACTTGCGATGACTGGAAAAAAGAAGAACTAGATATTGTATTCAACAAATCATTTGAATTAAAAGATCAGTTTAAAAACGAAGTCCCGCATTTGGATCTACCACATAAAACTTTATTCATGATATTTTTCGAGCAATCAACACGAACAAGAAATTCAATGGAAGCGGGAATGACACAGCTTGGTGGGCATGCACACGATTTGACCGCTGATAAAATGCAGTTGTCACACGGAGAATCTGCAAAAGATACAGCAATTATTCTTTCTCGAATGGGACACGGTATCGCTTCAAGAAATTGTTTTTATGGAATAGGAAATGATTATTTAAAAGAGATGGCAAAATATTCAAAACGACCTGTTATGTCTTTACAGGATGATGTTTATCATCCTTTTCAAGGCCTGGCTGATCTAATGACAATCTTTGAACACTTTGATAAAAATCCTAAAGGATTAAAAGTAACAGTTTCGTGGGCTTATGCTGACACTCATTCTAAACCACTGTCTGTTCCGCAGACACAAATATTACTTTTCCCTCGTTATGGAATTGATGTAACGGTTGCGCACCCAAAAGAATTCCCGCTAAGTAAAAACATTGTTGATAAAGCAAAACAAAATGCAGCAACCGGAGGAGGAAGTATTAAATTTACTAATAACATGGATGAAGCTTTTGAAGGTGCTCATATTGTAATTCCCAAAAACTGGGGCGGCTTTGGTGCTTATAGTGTGCCGGATTATTTGAATAATGAAAACGAATGTAAAAAAGAAATGAAATCTAAATTGGAAAAATATAAGTCTTGGATTTGCGACGAACATAAAATAAAACTCGCTGATAAAAATGTTAAACTGATGCACGCTCTTCCTGCAGATAGAGGTCACGAAGTAACTGATGAGATTTTAGACAATGAAAATATTTCGATTGTTTTTGATGAAGCAGAAAACAGGCTGCATACTGCAAAAGCTATTATGTCTTTAACAATGTGAAGAATGAATAGAACACAGATGACGCAGATTGAACGGATTATCACTGATTTAATCCGTGAGCATCAGTTGAACCTGCCTGCGGCAAAGGCAGGTCCGTGTTATCCGTGTTCCATTAAACTTTAAATTTTATGAAATCATATTTTTACATCTGCTCAAATTGCTATTCGGAATTTGGTGTAAGTGAAATTGAACAGAATTTTATTTATTTATGTCCAAAGTGCGGGAAAGCGGAAAGAAATAAACCGCTTGAAGGAGTTCTTGAAATCGTTTATGATTATGAAAGTTTAAAAAAGAAATTATCGAGAGAAGATTTTCTTAAGTTGACTCCGGGGAAATTCTGGCTGTATCCTGATCTGTGGCCTATCAATTTTCAAAACTACAGAGATGATCAATTAATCAAACTTGCGTTGCCTTCTGATCAACTTTTAAAATACTCTGTTGACAAAAAAGACTTCTGGATTTTAGATGATACACGAAATCCAACTCTTTCTTATAAAGATAGAGCCTCATCGTTAGTAGCATTAAAAGCTTTACAACTCGGGATTAATGAAATAGCCGCAGCATCAACCGGTAATGCGGGATCTTCACTTGCAGGTATTTGTGCACGACTCGGATTAAAAGCAATAATTTATGTGCCCAAGAACATTCCTGAGGCAAAGCGAATACAAATAGAAGCTTACGGTGCAGAGCTCAATGTTGTTGATGGTGATTATGACAAAGCATTCGATATTTGTCTTGAAGAATCTAAAAAAAATAATTGGTACAATAGAAACACCGCTTACAATCCACTGACTATTGAAGGAAAAAAATCAGCTGCGTATGATATATTTATTTCATCGCAGGGAAAAATACCGGATGTAATTTTTGTTCCGGTTGGAGATGGTGTAATTATATCAGGTATTTATAAAGGATTTAAGGAATTACTCGCACTTAATTGGATTGATAAACTTCCAAAATTAATTGCTGTCCAATCAACAGGGAGTGATGCTTTATTTAGATATTTAAACACGAGTAAATTTGAATATAAACCTGCTGACACAATTGCCGACAGCATATCTGCAGGTGCGCCGCGTAATCTTTTTATGGCTGCGAAAGCGGTTAAAGAAAGTAACGGTTTTGCGATAGCAGTAACTGATGAAGAAATTTTATCCGCACAAAAAGAATTTATTAAACAAACAGGAATTTTGTGCGAACCTTCTTCTGCTTCAGTTTATGCAGCTTATAAAAAACTATTAGCTGCAGATAAACTCAATTTATCCGATAAAAATCTATTGTTAATTACAGGTAATGGGTTGAAGGATATAGAATCGTTAAGAAAATTAGGAGGGAGTTAACGGTCTTGGTGTATGGCGCGTTTTAATGCGCTATACACAGTGTTATACAATGTAAAATTTCTTGTCATAAAATTCATCAACGAAATTGGTATGGATATTCTATCGAAGCAAACAAATAGATTTGTTAGCACTCTTTTTTAAGTACTAATGCATATTCCATTTCATCAACCCCTCTTTCAACCGGATAAATTTCTTTATCTACTACTGG